>JAYUTD010000211.1:0-12991 GCA_043755305.1 Saprospiraceae bacterium | reverse complement strand
TTTTCCTATAAGTCCTCGCAATTGGCTTTGTAGCTTGCTCAAGGTCTTTAATAATTTCCTTTATCATCCTTTTTATTATTATTTTGAAAAATTGTTGTGTTTTTCCTCACTACTACAAGTCCTTTTTATTGAATCTATACAATGACCATCCAAAAGGCACAACGGCCCATAGTACCATTAAAAAAAATGAAACCAATAAGCCGGCTGATGACCCAAATATGTCTTTAAATACAGCTCCTGTATAGCCCATCAGCGCAGAAACATCTACCTGAAGTATTACCAAAATTCTGGCTAAATCAATAGGATTTAACGCAGAAACTACTACCATTGGTTTTTCTATTGGGTAATCCGCCAATTGAAACATAAGAAAAAGTACCAAGCCATCATAAATGAGCGTCAGGAACAACCATAGAACTATAGCCAGCCCTATGCCCTTTGATTTGTCTCTGGTGAGAATCGAGCACAGCACAGCAATGGAACAAAATATAGTGGTAATAAGAAAACCTGCTACTACAATGGATAACCCTGTGGTATTTGCTGAAAAGAAAAGTACCGGTATACCCACACCTATCATAAAAGCCATACCCAAAGAAGCTACCAGGCCTAAATAAAGTCCGGTCCATATAATACTGCGTCTTACTGGCTGGCTGACTAACAGCTCTATAAACTCTCCGCTGTTAAATACATATATGGTTGAAAAAATAATACACACCAAAGGCACCGTAAGCAAAATTATATTGAGCAAGGACAATATGCCTTTTGTGGAATTGTCTTCAAGGCTAAAGACTGTCCATGCAAATGCTGACAATAACAATGTATAAATTAATACAATCTTATTTTTTACTATATCCGTTATGACAAATAGAATTACTTTTTTCATTGGGTCTTTGCTTTTAAAAGTTCGCTTACAGCTTTAGAAATTCGATTTTGTCCTGTAAGCCCGTACAACTCTTCGATGGTTTTGTAAAATACACTCCGGCCATCTTGCATAAATATAATATGGGTCAATAATTCGTCAAGCTCGCTTAATAAGTGAGATGTAATGAGTATAAGTTTGCCTTTCTTTTTTTCATGAATGATTTTTTCTATAAGAATTTCAGCTGCTACCGGATCCAGGCCTGCCGTAGGTTCATCCAGAATCAATACTTCCGGATTAAATAGAAAGGCCAAAGTCGCACTTACTTTTTGGGTAGTACCTCCCGACAAGGTGCACATTTTTTTATGTGCAATTTTATCCAGGCCAAAAGCAAACCAAAGTTCTTCATCAAGGCTTACCGTTTTGCTTCTTATACTTTTAATCATGTTGACAACTTGCAGTATGGTCATATTTTCAGGATACCTGCCAATCTGTGGCATATAACCAATGTTGTTTTTATAGGAGACATCGCCTGCTATGGATTTTCCTTCAAAAAATAGCTGGCCATTGGATGGAAGTACCATGCCCAATATGCTTTTTATTAAAGTGGTTTTTCCACATGCATTTGGTCCAATAAGTCCAATGCATTGGCCTGCATTGAGCTGCAAGGATACATTGTCCAATGCTGTAGATTTACCAAATTGTTTTGAAATGTTTTGTAACTCGATCATAAATTATAGGGCTTCATTATTGGTGTACTGTCCACAAAATTATCAGGAGTAAGGCTTGGTATTAGCCGCTCAGTGCGTTCCATAAGACTTACCATAAAACTCCTGTAAAGCAGCATGGCATTCGGATTGTTTTCTATAATGACTGAATAAACGCTTAAAGGATGGTAGGGAGTATCTCCGTAAGCATCTTTATTTATATTGTAACCTTCGTATTTGTCCCAATAATTTTTATTAAAAGTATTGAGGACAAGAAAGCCATTGGTACTTACGTCAAATGTATTGCCTTTAAAATTATTTTCAGTAATAACATTGTCCATGCAGTTGGCTTGAATCTTAAGTCCCCATCCATTGCCGATAAATTCATTTTTATTAATGGCCATCCTGTTTGCACCATCCAGGTACAAAGCAGAAGTATTGTCAATAAACTTATTGCCTATAATCTCAGCATCTGAAATTTCTTTTAACAATATTCCATAGGACGCATCACCCTTGCTGTTTTTAAATAAATTGTTGTACATCACTACTTTCTTTGTAAACATCACAGCTACACCTGATCCATTGGAATCAAACACATTATTGATATAAGCGTCATTGTTGGAAAACATAAAATGAAGGCCATACCTTATATTGTATTTTGAAATGTTTCGCCAAATAATGGAATGGGTCACAAATTCAAAATATATGCCGTCTCTATGCTGACTGATGGTATTGGCAATGATTTGAAGGCTGTCGCTCTTCCAGCAATGGATGCCATTGCCAATTTCATAGGCAGATTTTCCGGAAAAATTGATGTGGTTATTTTTAATTATACAATGTTTGCCATATTGGACATAGATGCCAAAAAAACAATTTTCTATTCTATTGTTCTCAATGGTTATATGATGGCCGTCATAGACCTTGATGCCACCAGGTTCCTTAATCGTACCGTATCCCGAATTTTGTACTTTAAATCCTGAAAACGTAACATAGGAAGAAGTAATGGAAACGACTTCATATTTTTTTTGGCCATCCAATACCGGATAGTTTAGCCCTATCATGTATACAGCTTTGTCTATAATTAAGTTGCCTTCTTTGTAGAGCCCTTCATGCACGATGATGGAATCGCCATTCATCGCTGATTTCATTGCAGCATTTATGGTAGAAAAAGATTGTCTTTTACCTACTTCCAATGTTTTTGAAATACCTGATTGCAAAAATACCGTAAAAAGTAACAGGTTAACAATATTGGGTTTAATTTTCATTGTGTCTTAAATAACTTACTCCACTCGATAACACTATCCTCCTGTTGGTTCGAAAATTTCAATGCTTCTTCCTTATTTTTGAAAGCTGCTATGTTACCACCCATTGGGCTTTTAAGCAAATCAGATTTCACAAAAAAGGCATTTTCGGCAGCTATTAGTGTATTGTTGCCATAATAATAATTAACATAGGCAGCTTTAATTTTAGTGTCATTTTTTTCATTCAAGAATTGCTGCATGCACGCCACATCATCAAATTTAAATACCTTACCTTTTATCGTAATAAACTCAGATGCATAGTGTCCATCAGATATCGTCATTTTGCATGCAGAGCAAACATCTTTGTTAAGGAAAACAGGGTTAGGTCCATTATTGCCGCATGACAATAATGTAAAACTAATAGGTAAAAACAACAATATCGCTTTCTTTGATTTATACACTTTGGATAGTATTCCGGCTTCAAATAAATATAGCACAAAAATAATAATTCCTCCTGCCAACAGCATCCATCCGCCAATATCCGGAATGGAATAAGCCCCAAAATTGAGCAGTTGTTTGAATCCAATCAATGGGGGCTGATAGGCCATGCCCGGCACAATGATAGCAGCTGTAGGATCAAGATTGTGCCCATACGCATACTCCCACCTCCAAAAATCATACATAGCAATGGCCCCAAATGCACTAAAAATAAGCAATAGTGCCAACAGCCATTTTCTACTTTTAAGATAGGCTACCAGTATAGTAAACAATACAAAGAAAGCTATGCAGTAGCGCAAAACTGAAAACTCTACAAACTCTTCAGCATGCAGTGTTTTCATACCAATATAATGGTTCAGACCATTTATAATATCGACATTGCCCCCCAACTTATTGTGGTATATCAGGAGCCTCAGCCCCTCAGGATATTGAGGTGCATCCAGGTCAATACGCCATATTGGAAAATACAACGCTGCGGCTATGCAGATGGCAGCCAACAATAGCAGTAATCTGGATGTATTGGAGAAAGATTGCATAGTATTGGTTTAATGATTTATTAAATGGATCATTGATTTAAATAAAAAGGGGTTTGAGGTTATTGCTCAAAAGCCCCTTTTTATAAATAATCAACTGTATAAAAACAAATTTTGATTTATACTTCGAAACTTGTTTTTCAAAAATGAATAAGTTCTTATTTACCTGGTTCCGGATTGGTCTTACCCAGGCTAAATGAAATAGGCACTTTGCTTCCGGCAGGAGAAACCCTTACATAGCCTTGCATCTCCTGATGCAGTGCAGAACAGAAATCGGTACAGTACATTGGGAATATCCCTACTCTGTCTGGCACCCATTTTAGTGTCGTAGTTTCACCCGGCATGATTAGCAACTCGGCATTGTTGGCACCCTTGATGCCAAAGCCATGAGGCACATCCCAGTCCTGCTCAAGATTGGTAATATGGAAGTAGACTTCGTCACCCATTTTAATTCCTTCGATGTTGTCAGGTGCAAAATGTGACCGCACTGAAGTCATCTTTACATGCACTTTATTTCCTTCTCTTGTAACCTTAGCTTCAGCTTCTCCTTTTGCGGCATATGGATGATTGTTTTCTTCGATCTTATAGATTTTGAACTGACCATTGTTTCTTATGAGATCGGCTGGCGCAGCTTGAGCATAGTGTGGCTCTCCAATGGTAGGAAAGTCAAGTATCATTTGCATTTTCTCGCCACTTATGTCAAATAGCTGGGCACTCTGCGTCAACTCTGGACCCGTTGGTAGGTATCTGTCTTTGGTAATTTTATTGTAGGCTATCAGGTATTTAGGTGAAGGCTTTCTTGTATTGCCACCAGGAATACATAAATGACCTACTGAGTAAAATGTAGGCACTCTGTCCACTACTTTGAGTTCCTTTATATTCCATTTCACTACCTCAGAAGATACAAAGAAAGAAGTGTAAGCATTGCCTTTGCCATCAAACTCTGTATGTAATGGACCCAAGCCAGGTTTCTTAACTTCACCGTATAAGGCAGATTCATACTTTATTACTGGTATGCCATCGTATTCCCCATCGTAAGCTTTGCTTGCTATTGCTGCCTGCAATTTATCAAAACTAAATACAGGTATAAGAGCTGCCAGTTTACCACTGCCTACGATAAATTCACCGGTAGGGTCAACATCGCAGCCATGCGGAGACTTCGGACAAGGAATCATGTAACAAATGTCTTTCAATTCCTTAACATCCAATACGGTGACTTCATTCAGCATAGATGAAGTAGCACTATGTGTCTTTTCATCATAGACATTATGGGCATACCGCACCTTTTCTTTTTTGCCTTTTCCTGCTTTAAGGTATTCTTCCGCCTTCTTCCAATTGACCGCCATTATAAAATCTTTGTCCTTCTGTGAAGCATTGACTTCGAGCAAGGTATTGGCTTGTTCAGTATTGTAGCAAGAAAAGAAGAACCAACCATGTGACTTTGCTCTGCCACACCTTGCAAGGTCAAAGTTGACCCCTGGTGTTCGCAATTGAAAAGCGATTTTCATTTCACCTGAGTTTTGGTCTACACTCACAAAACTGATGTGCCCTTTAAAGTTTTGTTTGTAAGAACTTATTGGCACATCACCATTGCTGTAATCAGCCGGTACACTAAACCTAGTGCCCGCAACAATGTATTCAGAATTTTCGGTACCAAATGGGGAACTGTGATTGCCACCACTATTGGGCAATTCCAAAATTTCGGCTGTTCTAAACGATTTTAAATCTATCCGTGCCAATCGAGGTGTATTATTGGCATTGGCAAATATCCACTTGCCATTGATCTCACCATTGGTTTGCGACAACTCCGTATGGTGTAAATCATCCCAAGGTACAAAACCATGTGAGGTATTCAACATGGGCTTGGTTTCTTCGCTGTAACCATATCCTTTTTCAGGATCTACTGAAAATACCGGTACAACTCTGAATAAACGGCCACTTGGCAATCCATACACCGACATTTGTCCGCTAAAACCACCACTTACAAAATTGTAGTACTCATCATATTTTCCAGGTTGCACATAGGATTTTGCTGCGCTGTCAGAGCTCACTGAAGTGCTTGCATTTTTAGGTTTGCACGAAGTAAACATGTATGCTGCTGTGAGCAAAAGCGTGATTATAAATATTTTATTGGTATTCATTTGTTAATTATTATTTTTTTAAAGACTTTTTACAATGCTAAGAAATACTTAAAATATTAATTGCCATTGTTTATCGAAGCAATTAATAAGTGTTTTTTTAATACCTTATTTTACGCCATCATTTTTTCTCATAAACTCTACTATGCTTCTGGCCTCATCATCCTTGAGGCTTTGATTGGGCATACGCACGAGGCACAATTCAAGTTGAGCCTGCAAGACAGGATCCTTGTCTATCATAGGATCTGGATTGGTAATAAAATTCATGATCCAATGTGCCGTTCTGCGGCTAGTGACTCCCTTCCAACCTGGTCCTACAAGTTTTTCTTCGGTTGTTTTATGGCAGGAAGTACATTTTACGCCTACAATTTTTTCACCTGCACTAGCCATTGACTCATTGAGTTTTGCATCTATTGCAAGGTTTTCTGGAGTGAACTTGCCAACACCCCGGTTTGGGTCATAAGAAGCAGGATCCGCTACCATACTCTTGGGTGCATCTGTTTCCTCAGCCTCGGTTTTTTTCTTGTCACCACATGATGCTGCTAATACAATGGTGCAAACGATGCACATAAAAAAAAGATATTGTCTCATACTTAGAAGTTTTATTTAATGCAAATATGCGTTGGAAAAAACCATTAAAATATGATTGTAATCATAAGAGTATAACAAAATGAATTTAATCCAGAGTAATAAATCATGCATATAAACAATGATAATCAATACAAAGCTTAGCAAATTTTTAAATAAAAAACACCTTAAGATCTATGCCTTAAGGTGTCATTTATTGTTTACTAAATTTGTAATGTAGTGGGAAAAAGATATGGCACTATTTTGGAAGCAAAACGTCATTGATTACATGGATCATACCATTGGAAGTAGGAATTGAAGCCACTACTTCACTGCCATTTACCTGTACTTTTCCGTCCCTTTTGGTTATAGCCACTTTTCCACCATTTACCATTTCATATGATTGTCCGTCTTGAAAATAGTCTGTTTTGAGGCTGCCTACATAGGTATGGTATTCAAGTATGTTTTTCAAATCTGCAAGCTTCTCAGGTTTTAACAGACCCTCCACAGTACCCTTTGGCAGCTTGTCAAAAGCAGCATTGGTCGGAGCAAATACGGTGAATGGTCCGGCATTGCTCAATGCATCTACCAGGCCAGCCGCCTTTACCGCTGCCACCAAAGTAGTGTGGTCTTTACTTGACACAGCCACTTGTACTATATTTGGTGAAGAAGTCTCATCCTTTACATTTGACTGACCTACTCCGTCTACCGCTGCTGAAGTAGAAGATGCAACAGTACTGCTGTCTTGCTCAGTCGAAGGTTTACACGACATAGATTGAAAAATGCATATTGCAACACAAAAACTAAAGATTAATCTCATTGTTATTCATTTTATTGATCAAAAATTATTAAAATACAAAATTTGTGAATATTGCATACAAATTTTATGATCACAATCATAAACAACAATTATTTTTATACTGAAATTAATGTTGGCTTATTTAACAAGCATCTTGCCTGGCCCAAATGAATAAACAAGTGAAATCAGGCCTGTAAACATGAGCACACTGACCATAAACAGTGCCTCATTTAAATATGGTATAAGCATATAGCTAAATGAACAAACGCCCTGAACCATTAAGATAAATTCATTTAAAAACACTCCAAAACAAAAAATGCTTAAGCCTATTGTAGTCGATTTGGTTATTTTAAAATACCCTTCATGGTATATGTATCCCAATAGGAATAATGTAATGATGCCAAGCAATACAAGGTGCAGGTAGGCAATCACTATCGATCTGAATCCAAAGGCAAGTTTGCTAATTTCGGGAAAAGTACTTCCAGCTTGCAGGGTCAACTTAATTACCAAAGCAGCAAATGCCAATGCATATAAAACTTTAACCGGGTCTGGCCATTTTGCTGTAATATTGGGAAAACTCTGCTTTAATAGCCGTATAAAATGCCATAAGCCTATAAATTGCAATAGCACAGCCGCAACAGCAAATATATATATATACCAGGGCAATTCTGCCCATAACACCGAAAGCAAAAAAGCAGGTAAGCATGCCATACCAAAATACTTTACTATTTTCTTATTTATGGAAACATCAATGCCATTAGGCAAAATAAGGTTTAATTTTGCCAAAAATAAGCCCATACAACCAAAGAAAAACCACCCACTGTATTGAAAGTGCAGGTAAAAATAAACTGAGCCAAGGTATAGGTGCTGGTTGAAATGTTTTGTTGCCATCATATAGGCCAATGCAAATGTACCTATACAGGAAAGTACATTAAATAACAAAGCAAGAATCATCCATGGAACTGATGGATGATTGCCTGCATGCTTTCTTACATCTCTAATATAATTCCAGGCATAAACAAAGCTGATTAATACAGACGTGGAAGAAAAAAAGATTGAATACATGCCGTAACCCTGAAGTATAAAAGCAATGAGCATTCCGTATGCACATACAAGATTGGCATTGATCAACAACTTATACTTTGCTTCAACACCATTTCTTTGGCTTTGTGCGGAAAGGAAATAATAAAAAAACACATACAGTAAATGTGAAATCCATCCAGCAAAAGCAAAATGGGAGTGTCCATGCTGCAAATACTTCTGATCAAAATAAGGGAACTCAAATCCAATCTTATAGCGCATCACTACACCTATGAAAGCAACAATCGACAGGTTAACAAGCCCAATTTTTATCCATTTATCCTGTAACCCCATCAATAATAAATCTTATGGTTCTTTATATCTACGACCTTGTTTTCCTGTAACTTTTTAGTAGTCCGTATCACTGTCTCAACCCTCAATCCTGTAAAATCAGCGATCTCTTGCCGTGTGAATGGCACCATTATCTTTGTGTGCTGTACATTCTCATCCTCTTTATATTTATCCAGAAAAGCCACAATTCTGTGTTCCGGATTTTGGCTTATAATGTGTTTGGAAGCATTGGCCTTATTGTATATCCTTTGCGCCAGGCCAACCATAAAGTGTTTCGTAATCTCTTTGTCGTCATATACCAGCTTGATAAAAGAATCCTTCAGAAGCTTAATGATAACACAATCTTCTATGGCAATAGCATTGCTGGGATACACGCTATTGATAAACAAAGGTGGCTCGCCAAAACTTTCTCCGGCACTAAATAACCCCTGGGTAAACATTTTCCCTTCATCGTTGCAATTGTACATCCTTACTTTTCCTTCAATGATCTGATAGTAAAATTTGCTCATGTCTCCTTCGCTAAAAATCGTTGCATTTTTAGCATACCGCTTTGATACACCGCCCCAGGCTATAAGAAGATTGATGTCAACATACATGTGATTTTATTTATGCTATTTCAAATGTAAAAAGTTGTTTTTTTAATGCACATGACTTTAATCAGGTAAACCAATGATATTAAACAACTTATGCCGATTTTTAGGTTAGAATTGTATTTGGTGCTGGTTTTATCTAAAACTCCTTCTTCTATGGTCTTGCGCAATTTGTACAGGAAATAAACCTAACAATTCCATAGAAAAGTCGAGTGCGAAATAAAGAACTTTTGCTAATTTCACCTTTTTAATTAAAATAATAACACTCAAAACATCCACAATGACAGCAAAAGAAGTAATGAAACAACTGGAAGCGATGGGCGATGCGCAAACCAAGAAAACACTGATGCGGCATGGGGCCAAAGAGCCATTTTTTGGGGTAAAAGTTGCTGACTTAAAGAAAATATTGTCTAAGACAAAAAAAAACCATGAACTTTCATTGGAGTTGTACAAAACCGGAAATTCAGATGCCATGTATCTTGCAGGCTTGATGGCCGATGAAAAACAAATCACCAAAGCACAATTGCAAGAATGGGTAGAAGCCGCCTACTGGTCTTACCTCAATGAATTTGCTGTGCCCTGGGTCGCCGCAGAAACCAAGCACGGCTTTGAACTCGGCATTAAATGGATCAAAGCAAAAAAAGAAAATATAGCAGCTGCGGGATGGGCTACATTATCGAATTTTGCTGCAGTCAATGCCGATGAAAATCTTGACATCGAATTCTATTCAACCTTATTGGACACCGTAGTCAAAGACATAGACAAGTCAGCCAATCGGGTAAAGTATACCATGAATGCTTTCGTTATAGCCACTGGATCTTACATTGCATCCCTGACAAAAAAATGTATGGATGTAGGCAAAAAAATAAGTCATGTCGAAGTAGATATGAATGGTACGGCCTGCAAGTTGCCAAAGGCTACTGACTACATACAAAAGGTGATTGACAAGGGCAGCGTGGGCAAGAAAAAGAAGATGGCTAGGTGTTAAGGGGAATGAGCTAATTTGAGAATTTGAGAATTAGCTAATGAGAGAGGTGAATCAACTGCTTTTACAATTAGCGAATTAGCACATTGAGAGATGACAATGGTTATCTAATGGATACAAAATATGATTTTCTGTTTTGCAATAAAAATTATTGATTTTTTTTCGTACTTCTCCTATGCTGCTATACGTCAACCTATTAAATATTACCTACTGAAAATATACATTGATTCGGAACTCACTTTTTCTCAAATCATTTTATCCATTCATTTCATCTCTCAAATCATTACATATTCACTAATTCCTGTCTGACTCAGCTATCAAATAATTGCAGTATAGCGATTGCTTTAGCTTCATTAAAAGTTTACATTTTAACAATTAAACTATTCATTTACAGCATCTTGCATAACTTTCTTCAGAAAGCATATCGTTTGATACTTTGCGTATTTAAATTTCAGCATCAGGTATATTATATACTCAGTCAAGTATATCGATTATTTTGTCAGGTATATCATATACTTATTCAGGTGTATCATATTCTCCGTCAGGTATATCATATACTTCATCAAGTAAATCATATACTTCATTAGGTACATCATATACTTCATTAGGTATATCATATTCTCCTTTAGGTATATCATATATTTCATCAGGTATATCATATACTTCATTAGCTATATCATATACACCGTCAGGTATATCATATACTCGCTTAAGTATGTCAATTATTTCATCAGGTATATCATATACTCGATCAACTAACTTAATTATTTGTTAAGGTACAGGGTTTGTTTCCTGAGGTATATGATATACTGCATCAGGCATAAGCATATCATCCTCATTTATATTGATTTCATCATGGAGCATATTATTTGCAGCATAATGCAAAGCTACTACAAACAAAAGTTGTTGATTTAGCCCAATTGGCATGTCAATCATATTTTATGGGTAGTAATAAACAATTTTATAAAATTTGATTTTGATAGACCAACAATAGTTGGCATGGACACAATATATAATTTCGTAGATAGATAATTTACTTTGGAACAAACTTCGCTCAATGCTTAAAATTGCAGATTGGATAAACCCGGGCGGACACCTAAAAACGATTCGGCCAATTGTCCTGCGGTTTTACTGAATTCTATGCCACAGCTCATACACATTGATCACCAGATGCTTTTCATTACTGAATATAGCTTCTTTAATGGTAGCTTTCAATTGTATGATCATAAACAAGGCCTGCTTCTTTGTTAAATCTACAGAATAGAAGTTGTCCGGTGTGGTAATTTCAAAGTTCAAGCCTGTCTGCCCTACGATTTCATAATGCACTGCTTTAATTTTGTCTATCACTGCGTTGTGTATACGAGCCTGACTCAAATGTGTGGCCCACAAAGTATCTCCGGTCTCATCCATCAGCTGCTGGCTTTGGGCTGCAATCTTAGCCATATATGCTGCACTCTTGACAGGATCGCTGTCGATTACCTTTGCAGCCAGATCAGCATATACATGAATACTGCTGAGACTTGCCCCTACTTCATCCTGCAATTTTTTAGTCAACTCAGATTGAATGGCTCTCTCTTTATTTTCTGCCTCGAGCATGGTCTTGTTCTCTAACAATAACCTTTCATTGTTTTTGCTTGTTTCTATCAACAGTTCTTTGGTTGCCATTTTATCTTTGTTGATCAACTGACTCCTGTAGCCCAGTGCCGATGAAAACATAAGTATGTCAAGTATACATCCTACAAAATACAGGTCGTATTGGTACAAGCCCAATATCCTCACCTGAAAGTAAACAGACACTATCGTAAATAAACTAAACAATGCATACAATATGCCACCACCTAATATGATTCGCACAAAGATCGTTTTTCTTATCGTCCACGCACCCAGCAAGCCAATAAAAGCAAAGGTCACCATGACCACTTTGGAAAAAACAAAATATTCTCTTGTCAAGTAAGTCTGGTCAGTAAACCATACTTTGTACATGTGCTCAATCAAAAACAATGTGGCTGTCGTGTAAAAAGAATAAACAGCAAATTTGATAATCTTTGCGTTGTTGTTGATTTCAAGGATGATCGATATAAAATAGACATAGCTTGCAAGCATATACAAGATGAGTGGATAATCAAAAGTAAAGGCAAGTTTGTTTTGTGAGACTTCAAACGAATCGTAATTGGTCACCCTTCTAAACAGTAGATAAATGGCTACAGAAAATAAGTAATTGGAATACAAAAGCAGGTACCTGTCTTTTTGAAGGAAATACAAGACCATATGATATAAAAATGATATCAATGCCCCTCCCAAAATAACCCATTCTAATGTATGAACCAAAATTAAAAATTTAATTCAATTTATTATTTAATGCATATGCTATGGCCTCGCCCAAGGAATGAACCTGGAGTTTTTGGTATATATTCTTAATATGATTATTTACTGTACTATAACTTATGTTCAATTTTTCGGCTACCATTTTGTAACTGTCTCCTTGAGAAAGCTGATTCAGCACTTCCATCTCTCTGGCTGTCAAAGAAGAGAGCTTTTCATCTTGTAAAGGTGATTTTTTAAAAAAATGCATAACCTGTAAAGCTACACTTGGAGTCATAAAAGCGCCGCCATTGTACACCATATTTATACTATCAATAATATTGGATATCGAAGCTTTCTTTAATATATATCCTTCCGCACCATTCTGGAGTGCTTTAAATATTT
>JAYUTD010000210.1:0-2020 GCA_043755305.1 Saprospiraceae bacterium | reverse complement strand
TTTAGAAGCGGATAATTTTCACTCCTTAGCCAATATTGAAAAAATGACTGTTGGTACACCTCTGACTGATGAAGATAGGTGGCCATGGCTAGATGCATTGGCTAACGCGATCTTAAATACTGAGGGAAATGTAGTTGCCTCTTGTTCTGCTTTGAAAGAAATATACCGTTCATGGATTGGATCAAAAATTGGTAACTATGAACTTGTCTTTTTATCGGGTGATGCAGATACAATTAACCAAAGAATGTCTCTAAGAGAAAACCATTACATGTCACCAACAATGTTGCAGAGCCAATTGGAAATTCTTGAAGAACCAGTAAATGCAATAAAAATTGATGTTGTAAACGCAATAGATGTTATTATAGATAAAATAATGAAAGCAATGGATAAAAAATTTGAGGTTGGGGTATTTGGTTTAGGCGTTATGGGGAAAAGCCTCGCAAGAAATATGGCGGGCAAAGAAATACTTGTGATGGCATACAATATGCCTTTGCCAGGAGAAGAGCATAAAGTCAGCGAGTTTATTACACAATATGGTAGTGAATGCTTGCAAGGGGCCGCTGATTTGCATCAATTTATTGATACCCTCAAAACACCCAGGCTTATCCTCTTAATGATTACCGCAGGTAAAGCTGTCGATGATACCATTGAATTGCTTTACCCACTTTTATTAGAGGGTGATATGATCATAGACGCAGGCAATACTCACTTTGCAGATACTTCACGAAGATACGAGTACTTAAAAGCTAAGGGGCTTCATTTCATAGGCATGGGTGTAAGTGGGGGAGAAGAGGGTGCCTTACTGGGCCCATCAATTATGCCTGCCGGTGATGACGCTGCTAAAAAAAGATTGTTGCCTATACTACAAAAAATATGTGCTATTGCAGATGGCATACCATGTGTAAATTGGTTTGGCCATGGAGGTGGCGGACATTTTGTAAAAATGATACATAATGGCATAGAGTATGCAGATATGCAACTCATCAGTGAAGCATACGCTATTCTTAAACATGGATTACATGTGAAGAACGAAGGTATTGCCAATCATTTCGAGACATATAAGTCGACTACTCAGAATTCTTACTTGATAGACATTACAATAGATGTGCTAAGAAAAAAAATCAACGGTGAAGAAGTCATTGATACCATTTTAGACGTAGCTGGACACAAAGGCACTGGTGTGTGGACTTCTACGACTTCATTAGAACTCGGAGTAGCCGCACCTACCATAGTGGCTGCTATGAACCAAAGAATACTCAGTGCTCAAAAAAAATTAAGAACAGACCAAGGTACAGAGATTAGCCATGTTGAAACAAATATCAATCTTTTTGATTTTGATAATGCCTTGCTGTTTTCAAGATTGATAGCACTTACAGAAGGCTTGCATATACTTACTTCAGCGGGTAAAAAGTATGGTTGGAATTATTCATTACGGGATATCTTACAGACTTGGCGTGGTGGTTGTATCATTAGATCAGATATGTTGCTTACAATAATGCAATGCCTGGAGGACAATGAGACATTGGATCATTTGATGCAAAATCCTACGTTCAATAACATATTGGCAGCACTTTATCCTTCATCAAAAAAATTGATGATGGCATTGGCGATGACAGATATTGCTACTCCGTCATTGGCTGCTTCGATTGAATATTACAAGACATTGAAAACACAGTATTTACCTATCAATATGATACAAGCACAGCGGGATTATTTTGGGGCACATACGGTGAAATTACTTAATAACACAGAAACAAGTGTGCACATTGATTGGCAGAGCAGGCAGTAGCTTGATTGATGGTGTTTTCTCAATAGCAAATAATATTTGGCAATTTCATTATGTGCATGAATGCGAAATTATATTTGGTTTAAGAAATCTTTATTGCATTTCAATCAAAAATTTATTCTTCTTGCCATTTTCCACCAATATGTATTTTCCATGAATCAAGTCAGCTGAAGATACTGTCGCTTCTATAATTTCTACTTTCACTTTGTTTATGGCAATAGCATTGTTTTGGAT
>JAYUTD010000209.1:0-2021 GCA_043755305.1 Saprospiraceae bacterium | reverse complement strand
GCTGCTTCTTTGAATTTTTCTTCTGCGGATTTATCATCAGGATTTCTATCAGGATGAAACTTCATTGCAACCTTGCGGTATGCCTTTTTTATAGTATCTGCATCTGCATTTTTAGGTACTTCCAGTATATCGTAAAAATCTCTTTTTGCCATTTCTTTTATTTTCCAACCACTACTTTTGCGTAGCGAATTATTTTATCATGTAAATAATATCCTCTTTCTACTGTATCAATCACCTTTCCTATCAAATCGGGATTAGGTGCCGGAACTTCAGTAATAGCTTCATGCTTTTCAACATCAAACACCTCTCCATTAGATTCCATTATTTTCAATCCTTTGTTTTCAAGTGTGCTTACAAATTTATGGTATACCAAACTTACCCCTTCAGAAAAAGTTTCTGTCGAATTTTCTGCATCAGCAGCTTTTTTAGCTCTTTCAAAGTCATCCACCACTGGTAAAAGTGACACCATAGTATCCTGAGATGCAGTTTTGATCAACTCCAGCCTTTCCTTCATGGTTCGCTTTTTAAAATTTTCAAACTCTGCAAACAATCTAAGGTACTTGTCTTTGGCCTCATCCAACTCAACTTTAACCTTATTTAGTTCGGATGCTGCTTTATCGCTTTCATTAGTTTGATTATTTTCATCTTCATTTGCGGCCATATGATCGAATGAATCTCCCTCCGTCCCTCTTTTCAACTCATTTTCTAAGTTTTCTAAATCCTCATTTCGTAAATTCTCTTCTGTCATTGACAATAATTTTTTATAAAGTGCTTTTAAAATGGTAAAATATTTTTTTATTTATAAAATGATCCTGCCCAAAATTTGAGCCATCAGTATAACTCAATATGATACACAATCTTTTTGCCAATCTCGTTTAGTAGTCAAATTGGCATATATTTAATAAATTAACAAGAAATATTGGCATATATTATCCTTTACTGACAAGTTTGCTGTTTAAAAAATCCATTATTTCAGTGTAGCTTGGGTTAGTAAGAATTACTTTTCCATTCAAATCCAATAAATATTTGGTAGGTATTTCTCTTACCCCATACATTTTTGGTATTGGGGATTTAAAAACATCAGTTTGAATTATATGGTATTTCCAATTAAGGCTATCCTGGGCAATCGCTTTTTCCCAACTTATTTTATTTTTTTCTACGCCGATACCAACTATCTCAAAACCCGACGCTTCAGTGAATTGTTTTGTTTTGTAAGCATTGTATAAATCCACTAATTTGGCGTTTTCCTTCCTGCAAGGGCCGCACCATGATCCCCAAAAATCGATTAAAACATATTTGCCTTTTAATTCGGCCATGCTAAAAGATGTACCATCCACTAGCTCAGCCGAAAAGTCTAATGCCAAATCACCATTTTTAAATTTAGGTTTTAAATAAATATATTTACCAATATAAAAAAAGGCTATAGACAGCAGAATTATATAATATAACTTCTTCATATTTTAATGTAATTTGACAGAATAGGTATAGACCTGATTCTCTCTTTTGGTCTCCCCTTCCATTAGAGACTTAGTCTTAGAAGGTAATATAGTATAGGAAATGTTTAATTCTGTGGTTGATTCTTGAGGGCCAATGGTTGAATGGGTTTTTTCCTCTTTTTCGTTCGCAAATTTGAAATGTATGTGAATGTCTTTATGAAAAGTAATTTTTAGCTTCCTTGGGTTCTTAGGTACTTCAAAAGTCAATAATTTTACTACTCTCAATGCCTCCTCATCACATCCATAACCTATACTTTTTATGACTTTTGCATCGGTAACGTTTCCCAAATGATTGATATCGTATTTTATAATTACTACACCCTCTATTTTTTGTACAGCAGCTTCTTTAGGGTATTTTAGATTGTTGTATATTAATTCATTCATGGCTTTGATGCCTCCTTGGTAAAAGGGAGGTTTGATGAATGTGTCTTCCTTCTTTTCTTTTCTCAAGTTTCTTTTTTTGCCGCACACAAAGGTAATCAAAATAAAGTAAAGGGCGACCAATCATAGAAAAGGAAATTCTGC
>JAYUTD010000208.1:0-2024 GCA_043755305.1 Saprospiraceae bacterium | reverse complement strand
TTATGGTCAATACGGATAAAGAATATATGGCGGGTTTAAAATATATAGTCACCAGAAATTTTGGAATCACGACCCATTATGATAGTGATATGGGATTGGGGATAGGCTTATTTTTAAATTATTAAGCGAAGAAATTATTCAAGGTATATTTTTTTGCTAATCTTTGATGACAGCAACGTAAATAATCAGGGTATGCTGCAAAAAGTTAGATGTATTTTTCAAAATAAATATAAATTAAAACAAAGCCATTGAAAAATTTGAACTTGCATTTTCATGGAGTAAATCGCAATCAACACAAAATCATATTTGGCTAAAACTACAAATTCTGGGAAAAAGTAGGCAAGAGTAAGAAAGTGCGGCAGATACTAAGCTTATATTCTTTTTATCTGCAAAAGGGCATTATCCATTTTTATTTCCTGCCAAAATACCTTATCTTTGTTTTACTGTAATTAAGGCAATGAACATCATAAAAAAAAATGACAAACCAATCAACGACTTGCTCAAAGAATTTATAGAAAAAAATGAGCAGGTCAAAAAAGCATTTGCTGTGATTGACATTGAAGCTGTTTTCGCAGATAAAATGGGGCCTGTTGTTTATTCATATACCAGAAAAATATACCTCCGAGGCAATGTCCTTTACATCAATATTGTATCTGCACCATTGAAAGCAGAATTGCAGCACTCAAAGCAATCTCTGATGGCTCTGCTCAATGAATCGGTTGGAGATAACTTAATCCAGGAAATTGTTTTTATATAATGCTTTACTAATTTAATCAATCACTTATTGATTCATGGATATAGAACAATTTAGATCTTACTGCCTGTCCCTTCCGTTTGTAGAGGAATATACACCTTTTGATGAAGTCACCCTTTGCTTCAAAGTAGGCGGTATTGAGAAGGGAAAGATTTTTTGTTTCTTGCCACTAGATGCCAATCCTCCTTCTGCCGGGTTGAAGTGTGATCCGGATAGGGTAGTAGAATTGCGTGAGATGCACCATCAAATCACACCTGGTTTCCACCTCAATAAAAAACATTGGAATACAGTCCTCATCGACGATGGCTTGACCAACAAAACAATAAAGGAATTGATCGATCATTCTTATGATTTAGTATACAAGTCATTGACTTCCAAATACCGCAAAGAACTTGAAGGAAAATAGCAGCCATATATATGATTTTATAGTCATTGGCCAAGGTTTGGCCGGCACAATGGTCACCCATTTTTTATTAAAAAAAACGCGAAATATTCTCGTTGTCGATGCGGAAACCCATACCGCTTCTTTTGCTGCTGCGGGCATCATTAATCCGGTTACCGGCCATCGCTTCGTTAAGTCCTGGATGATAGATGCTTTGCTGCCATTTGCGGTAAATACTTATGATGAAGTAAGTGAAATACTGGGATTTGATACATATCAGCAATTGAATATACTCCGTACCATGGACACAGCCAAGGAGCAAAATGAGTGGGATGCGAGAAAAAACGACAGGGATTATGATCAATATGTGGTCAGTCAACCAGACGATAGCTCAATAAGGGGCTTAACCAATAAGGACCATACTTTTGGTGAAGTTACTAAATCTTTGCAGGTAAAATTGAAAGCCATTATCCTGGGCTACCGCAATCATTTGTCAAAAAACAATCAATATTTAAAATTAAAAATTGACTATGAAGCTATTTCGATCCATGAGGAGTATATTATAGTTAATGGTTTGAAAGCAAGAAAAATAATATTTTGTGAAGGCCACAGAGCCATAGAAAATCCTTTTTTCAAATCCATTCCTTTCCTGCCGGCAAAAGGCAATGCACTTATTATAAAAGGAAATTTTGAATTGGATAAAAATGTAAAGGACAAGCTTTTTATTTGTCCACTGGGAGACGGCACCTATTGGGTGGGCAGCGGCTATAAAATCATATATATGGCTGCTATTGTCCTTCAAGTTCTTTGCGGTATTTGGAAGTCAATGACTTGTATACTAAATCATAAGAATGATCGATCAATTCTTTTATTTTTTTGTTGGTCAAG
>JAYUTD010000207.1:0-2024 GCA_043755305.1 Saprospiraceae bacterium | reverse complement strand
TCGTACGATCAGTAATCATAAAGAACGATTGATTACTACACTGGTGACTCCTTTCATCAGCTGCAGTGCCAGGATACCTGTATATACTATACTCGTGGGATTTGTCGTAGCTGTTAATCATCGCACCGGACCATTCAATACTCAGGGATTATTGTTTATGGGATTGTATGGGTTAGGTATAGTCACTGCATTGATTGCAGGTTGGATACTCAAGCAAATCATTAAATCGGATGAGCGAAGTTTTTTGATGATAGAATTACCAGACTACAAAGTGCCTGATTTCAAAGTGGCATTACAGACAGCTTGGTCTAAATCACTATCATTCATATTCGAAGCGGGCAAGGTAATACTTGTGATCTCCGTGGTGCTGTGGGTGTTATCGAGCTTTGGCCCAAGTTCCAAAATGAATGACATTGAAAAAACAGTCAATCAAATTAAACAAGAGCAGCACCTATCGGATCAAGCTACTGCGGATCTATTGGCAAATAAAAAACTCGAGTCATCCTACGCCGGAACGATTGGTAAATGGATGGAACCGGCAATCGCTCCATTGGGTTTTGACTGGAAGATTGGTATCGCATTATTTACTTCATTTGCAGCTCGGGAAGTATTCGTAGCTACGATGTCGACATTATACAGTCTCGGTACTACAGAAAATTATACCAGCATACAACAAAAACTAGCAGCAGAGAAAGATGCCATCACCGGCAAACCAAGGTTTACCATGGCAGTAGCTGTCTCCTTATTATTGTTTTATGTATTTGCTATGCAATGCATGAGCACTATGGCAGTAGTTAAAAGAGAAACTGGTGGATGGAAATGGCCTATCGTACAATTTGTTTTTATGTGCAGTCTTGCCTATGTGGCCAGTTTGGTAGCGTATCAGGTATTGAAGTAGAAACAAGTTATTTTTAGGATCTCCTTTCTTCTTTCCTCATCAGTATCTATCTTCAACCTATGGCATCACGCAGAAATTTTTTATCTACAGCAACAGTGCTTGGTAGTACAGCCGCATTTTCCGGTATTTCTTTAGCTGGAAATAATCAGATTGTAAATGCATTCTTGGGTATGGATAGTATTATAGATGCCGTAGATATATTAAAGATCAGTGGGCCTTATACCAGTATTCCCGGTGTCAACAAGCAATATCAGGTACAACCTATTCATATCTATCCATCTCTGCGACCGGGACCATATACTGATAAAACTGATGCAAAAGAAACCACAGCCAACATTACACAATATTATCTCCAAATAAAAACCAAAGGTGGTATTGCAGGGATATATGGCCCTATCGAACCAGAATGCAATGCACCTATCTTAAATCAGCTCAAGCCATTTCTTTTGGGTAAAGATGCAATGGCTATCGAAGCACTTTGGGATCAGATGTATCGCATGAATAGGCATAGTCGTGCCGGGCACTATATGATGGCGATGAGTGCAGTCGACAATACACTCTGGGATATCAAAGGAAAATATTTCAAAGCACCAGTGTATGAATTACTCGGCGGAGCCACTCGCACAGAAGTACAGATGTATGGAAGTTGCCTTAGCTTTTCATTGGAGAAAGGAAAAGTCGGAGCTCGAGCGAAAGTATTGCAAGATCAAGGATTCTTACATCAAAAATGGTTTATGGCCTATGGTCCCGGTAGTGGACAAAAAGGACTCAATGCTGGTATTGCTACAATAGAAGAACTTCGTGGATCTCTTGGTGCTGATGCTCAGATCATGGTCGATGCATTTATGGGATGGGATTTCCCATTTGCAAATACATGGGCTAAAGAAGTAGAAAAATACAGACCGTACTGGCTGGAAGAACCATTTCCTGTAGATCGCCTTGAAAGCTTTACTCAACTAAGACAAAACACTTCAATCCCTCTTGCTACAGGTGAACATTTTTACACCCGATGGGAAGCATTTAATTTTCTTAAAGCAGGTGCAATAGATATTGTGCAATCAGATCCCGAATGGTGTGGTGGTGTAAGTGAACTCGTAAAGACCTGTCATCTGGCATCAGCATTTGG
>JAYUTD010000206.1:0-2024 GCA_043755305.1 Saprospiraceae bacterium | reverse complement strand
CATCCTTCACTGTGCCCTGTGAATTTACCCGGCTTGCTGTAAAATTCCCAGATCAATTGTCCATTTGTGCCATCGATGGCTTGCAACTCTGCAGATCGTCCGCCTATAATGACATCAGGTGTGCCATCGGCATTGACATCATAAAAAACGGCTGACCCCACTATTTGATTTCTGGCCTTTGCTTGCCACAACAACTCGCCATTGCTTCCATCTATTGCTATGATGCCCTTGTCTGTCTTTTCCCATTCAATGCCACCTGCGCCAATGATTATATCTTTAATGCCATCGTTGTTTAGATCTATGCATTTTGGTGAAGAAGCAGATGTTACAAAAGGAATGGTAACATCCCATTCTTGCTTGACCTCTTTACAACTCAAAATGGAGAGGGAGAAAAAGAATAAAAAATAACGCCACCAGGGTAATAAAGATTTTTTTCGAGTAAAGTTAACCATCTTTCAAAGTTACAAATATTTTAGCAATAGGACAACATGGCAATTATTCTAGATTAAAATGTAGAAACAGATGGAATTGATTTGCTTTTCTTGACTAAAGTCTACAAAGCCAATATCTCAGAAAGGGCCATTTGTTATATAAACCATAGGAATAGTATATTTGGTATACCTTTCAAAGCTAGTGGTATTGGCCATGTTGTAAATGATTCAATTTATACGACGGCCTATCCAATTACGGCAAAATAGACTTTGTACAAAAAGGGGTTTAAATGTTAGTATGTGCTATGGATAAAGTCTTAGAGAATAAAAATAGTTATCTTATATTCAAATCATATAGCCAAATGACAGAAGTCATTAATTTACACACAAAGCAAGAATAACTTTGATCATAAATAAATCAGTTATTATGATAAAATTAGTGACAGGAGACATTTTAATGTCAAACTCCGCAGTTATTGCGCATTCAGTCGCACCATTGGATCACTTTGATTCAGGTCTTGCTTTGAGCCTCAGAGAAAACTATCCCGCTATGGTAAAAGATTTCAGGCATTATTGCCATACCCACCATCCAAGTCCGGGGGAAATATTTGAATGGGGTGGTGTAGAGGGAAAGCAAATAATCAGTCTGATGGGGCAGGATCCTGTAGATTCCAATCACAGCAAAGGTCATCCTGGCAAGGCAAAGCTCCAATACATAGACAAGGCTTTAAAAAAATTGGCTCACAAGGCAATTGAAAACAAGTACACTTCAATTGCCTTACCTAAACTTGGCACAGGCGTTGGTGGTTTGGATTGGAAAGAAGTATATCCGCTCATCACCAAACATCTAAGTGAGCTTCAAATCCCGGTATATGTTTATGAGACTTATGTGAAAGGGAAAAGCGGCGAAGCATAGAATAAAAACCAACTGTCCCAAGTCAATTTTTTGGTTAGTATCCACTACTCAAAATATGAGCGTGTGTATTTAATTATGTATAAAGAATAAAGATTGCTCATCCAAATGGTTATTTTTTGCTGTCGTATGCTATCTAATGGTAAGCACTTCGATCAACTCTTCTTTTCTTTGTTTAGCAACCGGTACTTTACTTCCATCTGCAAGAACTATGGCGCCACCATCTTCTTTTTTGTAACACACTACTGAATTGAGATTGATAAGGTGAGAAACATGACTTTTGAAAAAAATGTCTTGTGGAAGCATGGATTCAATCTCTTGAAGTGACTTGCTTACTATCCTCTTTTTACCATTAAATAAATAGAGTACACTATAGTTTTTATCGGTTTGTATTTTTATTATATCATTTATATGAATTACTTCGAAACCCTGAATTGTGGGCAAGATGATGGTGTGCCTTCCTTTTAATTGCGGCAAGTGAAATCGACTATCAAACCTATTGCTATTTAAATAAATATTGAGTTCTACTTTAATTCTTTCGATGGCCCTTAAAATACTGCCGAACTTTAATGGGAAAACGATAATAGCAGTTGCATCAAAGCTTAAAACTGATTTTAGGTAATCCTCATGATACAAAACAGCAATGATTTTTATTCCGTGACGTACTATACTTTGCAAGA
>JAYUTD010000205.1:0-5107 GCA_043755305.1 Saprospiraceae bacterium | reverse complement strand
CAAGATTATTTGCTTCCTTCTTTTTTCCTTTGGATTTACATTGCCCAAGGAAGATAAGATGACCATATTGATGAAAGTCAACAAAATAAGGTCGGAAGGATGTTATTGCGGGAATAAATGGATGCCGCCTGTATTTCCATTGAAATGGAATGATACTTTGGAGAAAAGTGCCCTAAGCCACGGAAAAGACATGTATGAAAATAATTTTTTTGCCCATTTCTCCGTCAAGGGGCAAGACATTGGTCAGCGAATCGATCAAATTGGGTATAGATGGCAATATGTAGGTGAAAATCTTGGCGAAGGCCAATCTAATTTTGATGAAGTTTTGAAAGACTGGCTTGAAAGTAAATCTCACTGCCGAATGCTCATGAATGGCAACATGCAAGAAATGGCCGTTATCCAATACAAGCAATATTGGGTGCAACATTTCGGGACCAGGTTATCGGACAACGTGCATTAAAACGCTATTTTCCATTCCATTTGTGGAAGGTATTATGGTCAAAGTAAATGAAAACTGCATATTTGCATTAACCTCTGCCCATTCTCTTTCTCTGCTTTTTCGAAAATAAATTTGAGCTTCCTTTTCTACTCGAAATGTTGCCATCGCCATCAATTTTAGCGCCATATTTTTCTTCTAAACCGCAACCTTCTTTGGTTTTGCAGGAAGAAATTCCGGAGAAAACCAGAAAAAAGGCAACAAAACCCATAAAAATGGTGAATTTCCGCATCGTGAGCATGATTTTTTTTTCAAAGGTATAAAAATATTTTGAAATGATGTAATAGGTTGATTCTATACAATTTAGAATAAATAAAATATGTAAATGCATTACATAAAAGCGCTATATCTCCATATTTTTCGGGCTTCCTGAAATATTTTCTTTAAATAATTTTGTATAAAAAAAATATGTAATATACATTTGCATCATCTTTTAGAAACATTACTTAATCCTTAAATAATATTAAAATGAACAAAGGAGATTTAATCGATGCAGTTGCAGAAGCAGCTGGAATCACAAAAGCTCAGGCAGGTGACGCAGTAAGCGCAGTATTTGAAGGCATCCAAGGAACTTTGAAAAAAGGAGACAAGGCTGCATTCGTTGGATTTGGTACATTCTCTACATCTTTGAGAAAAGCAAGAGAAGGTAGAAACCCATCAACAGGTAAAGCAATTAAAATAGCAGCAAAAAATGTTGTTAAATTTAAGGCTGGATCTGCATTTACTGAGTTAGTAAACAAAAAGGGCAAGAAATAATCTGAACCTTTTAAAACTAAAAGGCAACCTCAATTTGAGGTTGCCTTTTTTGTTCAACCCATTGGCGTCTATTACTAAAAATTAAGGCATAAGTTTAACTTTGTACCATTACAATACACAATCAATGAGAGAAATAGCGGAACTCAAACTAATCGCAAGCCAGGTAAGAAGAGATATATTGAGACAAGTCCATGCATGTCAGTCTGGCCACCCTGGTGGTTCGCTTGGATGCGCTGATTTTTTCACAGCCCTTTACTTCAGAATCTTAAACCATCCTCTACCATTTAACATGGAAGGCAATGGCGAAGATATTTTTTATTTGTCCAATGGCCACATCTCTCCGGTTTTCTATTCGGCTCTCGCAAGATCCGGATACTTCCCAATCAGCGAATTGGCTACTTTCAGAAAACTCAACTCAAGATTGCAAGGGCATCCTACTACACATGAAGGCTTGCCAGGGGTAAGGGTTGCTTCAGGATCATTGGGTCAGGGTATATCTTGTGCTGCCGGCCATGCGCTGGCCAAAAAGATGAATTCCGACCAGGGTCTGGTCTACGTGCTTACTGGCGACGGAGAGCTGCAGGAGGGACAGATATGGGAAGCTGTAATGTTTGCTGCACACAACAAAATTGACAATCTTATCGTCACGGTTGATGTCAATGGCAGACAGATTGATGGCGATACCAAAGATGTATTGTCGCTTGGAGATTTAGAAGCAAAGTGGACTTCATTTGGGTGGACAGTCATACATGCGGAGGGCAATGATATGCAAGACGTAGTGGTTACTTTGGAAAAAGCCAAATCATTGACCGGACAGAAGAAACCTATTGTTATACTGATGCACACAGAGATGGGTTGGCCTATAGACTTTATGGTCGGCTCACATAAATGGCACGGTGTGGCACCAAATGATGCACAATTGGCCAATGCATTGGCACAAGTAGAAGAAACATTGGGTGATTACTAATCACCAGATGTTTAATGGGCTATAACATACTAGCCATTGAAAAAAAAGATACATTAAATTTATATCAAGCAAAATTAACTTTAGATATGTTTCAAGAATTTCAAGTAACAGGTAAGAAAGCAACAAGAGATGGCTTTGGAGATGGCTTATACGAAGTCGGCAACTCAAACGATAAAGTAGTGGCCTTATGTGCTGACCTGCTTGGTTCGCTTAAAATGAATAAGTTTGTGGATCATTACCCGGAGCGATTTGTACAGACCGGCATTGCTGAAGCCAACATGATGGGCCTTGCTGCAGGCCTTGCTACGGCCGGCAAAATTCCTTATACCGGTACTTTTGCTAATTTTTCTACAGGTAGGGTATACGATCAGATCAGACAAAGCATTGCCTACTCAGATAAAAATGTAAAAATATGCGCTTCGCACGCAGGCCTTACGCTTGGTGAAGATGGAGCCACGCATCAAATTCTTGAAGACATCGGTCTTATGAAAATGCTTCCAGGAATGACAGTAATCAATCCTTGCGACTACAATCAGACAAAAGCTGCTACCATCGCTATCGCCGACCACCACGGCCCGGTATACTTGAGATTTGGACGTCCTTCGATGCCTATATTTATGCCGGAATATGCATTTGAAATTGGCAAAGGCATTATGATGAAACAAGGGACTGATGTCACAATTGTGGCGACAGGTCACCTTGTATGGACAGCAATGGAAGCCGTTTTAGAGCTCGAAGCCAAAGGCGTAAGTTGTGAATTGATCAATATTCATACGATCAAACCCCTGGACAATAACATCATACTTGATAGTGTAAGCAAGACAAAGAGAGTGGTCACTTGTGAAGAACACCAAAGAAATGGTGGCTTGGGAGATAGTGTAGCCCAGCTATTGGCCCAACAATTGCCGACGAAGCAAGCCTATGTGGCTGTCAATGACTCCTTTGGTGAAAGTGGTGACCCTGCTGAACTTTTGATTAAATATGGTCTGGGCAAGCAGGATGTCATCCATGCGGTGAATCACGTGATGCAGTAAGATTTACGATTTACGATTTTGGATTTACAATTTTAGAATTACGGTTTAGAAATTTTGAGATTTTTAACCGCAAAGGCCGCAAAGTTAAAACGCAAAAGACGCAAAGAAATTTGGATTTTGGATTTACGATTTTGGATAATGGGCATCTGTATTATTCAAAGGATGCGACCACGTTTCTCACATGTTCTTTGGAATACCCTTCATTGTTGTAATTATGGCCTATGCCAAAGCACGCTATCCTATTTCTCTCGTTGTGATCTGCTTTGGTGCTAAAGATTACGCTCGATTGATCACTGAAATTTAACGCAAGCTCAGATCCAGCTTTTATATAATCTACCCTAATAATGTTTTTTGCCAAATCCTCATCGGGCTTTTGTTCATTTTGGATGGTATAGTAGGCGTTGATCATATAACCGCTGTGTTGATATACTACCAATACATTTTTAATATACTCATGGCTATAACTTATGGTTTCTTGTCTTATTTTTCCACTTACTTCCTGTCCATACATTGAGTGGTTCAGCGAATAGCACATGAAGAAAACCAATAAAAGGGTTTTGCAAAGAGGGTCGAAAGGATGTGTCATATGCTTTAATTTTTAACAAAGTTAATTTTTTATTAGAAAGTTGGAATATTGTTAGGTTGTTTTTCTACAATTTCCAAATATGAAATATAAATAATTGAATTTTGGATTTTACCTTTCATTGGAAAAATATTGGCTAGGCCATTATCCCACAGAGTCAAATACAGATAGGGTGGAGGCGAATCACACCCTATCTGATCTTAACTCAAAGTCTGTTAAATCTGGATCCTGCTACTTACAACATATGTTTTTTTGACAAAAACATCCTGTGTTTACCAAGTCACCGCAACATGCGTGGTAGCCGGCTTCACATGAAGTGGTACATGATTTTTTGACACCCATCACTTCTATGGATCTCGAACAACTTGTAGACCCACAGCCGCCGTCAAGGCAATCTTTGCAGCGTTTTCCTGCGCCGCCTCCTGTGCCACCACCTGAAGGTCCTTGCCCATAGCTTAAAATATTGTCTTTTACGATAGCTTTAGAAAAGCCGGCTTCATCTACATGGTTTGCAATACCTGCGCACCATAGCGCATTAAGTGTATTGGGCTGTGTACTAAATGACAACTGCTGTTGGCTGCCATAGTCAATGGTTATTTTAGTACCACCATTTTCAATAGTCACATTGCTTATGTTTTGCAATGGTGTGGTAAGTGGGGCATCTTCTCTTTGGATGAGAAAATATTCTTTTATTATATCATTGGTGTGCTTGAATAGGACCAGATGATTATCCACATACTCATAGCTGTATGTTACAACTTCAACTGTCCTTGCTGACGCAAGGTGGACCTCTTTAGAATTTGGTACCTTTGCATCCTCTTTTCCGCAAGATAGCAGAAAACCAATGAATAGGAGTGCGACAATTGATGCTGCCGCAATAAAAAAAATCCTTCTTGTTTTCATTCATTTATATATTAAAAAGTGAAAAAATTAATACTATATTGTTAAACAAAATGTGTACTCTTTTTTTGTGAAGGAGAGATTACAACTCCCTTGGAAGGCATATGGAAAATCAATACTATTATGCCCTCCGCCCGAAACTGGATTATAGATTATTTATGTTTTTACTGCCATACGATACAATTTTCATTTGTGTTATCGGTAGCTATTACCGGCTGAGAAATATTCTCTTACTATTCAATTGGCAAAGGCATTAAATAGTGAAATGAAGATTCTTTGTTCCTTTTGTCTTGCTTAAATTTGACTTATTTCATAGAACTGTGTTTGAATCAATATACCATGTCATTATATATACATATTTGCCAGCTTAA
>JAYUTD010000204.1:0-5108 GCA_043755305.1 Saprospiraceae bacterium | reverse complement strand
AATATTTTTGGACAAACTCAAGTGTGGTACCCAATGCTGCACAAATGCTAAATGAAATAACTACATTATTACTCAAATGACTCTCTGTAAAAGCCTTTACCCAAAGCCATGATAGTATGCCGTAAAATACAAGATGTGCAACTTTGTCTATTCCGAAAAAATCAATAATTGCCAGTCGGCTAACAGTACCTTTAGAAATTACCGAAAGTACGATTAATATTATTGTCCATATAAATGCAAAATAATGATGTTTATTTATTGGACCCATTAATCTGAAATTAAAAAAAATATGACGAAATGAGAATTAGCCTATCAATTCACCATAAGCTTCAGCTGATAGCAATGCCTCTACCTGAGCTGGATCAGCAATCTTGACTTTGACTATCCAGCCTTTGCCATAAGGATCTTCATTGATAGCTGCAGGATTGTCTTCACCATCACTTCCCAAATCAATATTGAAAGCTATAATTTCCCCTGATATAGGCATATATAGATCAGAAGTTGTTTTGACTGCCTCTACAGTGCCAAAGACCTCGTCTGCAGCAATGGTTTCACCTACCGTCTCAACTTCCACATATACAATATCACCCAATTCGCCCTGAGCAAAATCTGTAATGCCTATTGTAGCTGTACCGTCACCATTGTCAAGTAACCATTCATGTTCTTTGGTGTATTTTAAATTAGAAGGAATGTTCATTGTATATAAGATTGTTGTTAGTTATTCTAATGGATTAGTGATTTGATAAATTGTGTAGTTACCGACTTAGGCCTTTCTAATGGCAGGCCAAGTGCCCTGTCCCAACAAAGCTGAGCCAATACTCCAAGGGATCTTGAAACACCAAAAAGTACAGTGTAATAATTGTATTGGGTGAAGCCGTAATGGCATAATAATGCGCCTGAATGTGCATCCACGTTAGGCCACGGGTTTTTCACTTTGCCAAGATCACCCAGAATTTTAGGGACCAATTCAAACAAATCCCATACGATTTGTACCGTAGGATCGTATTTGATATAGGTTTCTGCAAATGATTTTTGGGCCATAAATCTAGGATCAGGCTGTCGTAACACTGCATGACCATAACCCGGTATCACTTGACCTGAAGCCAGTGTTTCATTGATGTAATTGGTCAACTGCTCTTTTGTAGGCGCATTTGTACCAATTTTTTCTGTAAGTTCATAAATCCACTTAATCACTTCCTGATTGGCCAATCCATGAAGCGGACCTGCCAATGCATTCATACCTGCAGCAAAAGATAAATAAGCATCACTTAAAGTTGAGCCAACCAATCTAACTGTATGGGCTGAAGCATTGCCACCTTCATGGTCAGCATGGATGGTCATATACAATCGCATCAAGTCTGTGAAGTCTTCTTTTTTGAAGCCTAACATTTGGGCATAATTGGCCGACCAATCTAAAGTTGGATCATGATTTATCATTTCGCCATTGAAATAGACCCTTCTGTAAATATAGGCTGCCAATAATGGAAGGCTTGCAATAAGATTCATACTGTCTTCATAAGTTGCATCCCAATAAGCATCTTTGTTGAATCCTTCGTCGTATTTTTTTGCAAATATGCTGTCTTGTTGCATGGCCATAACACCAATAGTCAGCTGCGACATAGGGTGGGTGTCTATTGGCAATGCATCTAGGACCTTACAAACACTGGCTGAGAGTTTAGCTCTTCTTGCCCATTCATTGCTGAGCCACTTGACATTCTCTTCCGTTGGAATTTGATTGGTGAGCATTAACCAAAACAAACCTTCAGGCAGAGGTTCCTTTGCGCCGTTGGGTTTTGGCAATAAATCTCTAAGTTGAGGTATGTTGTATCCTCTGAACCTTATTCCTTCATTGGCGTCAAGAGAGGAGGTATCCCATAGCATTGTCATTATCCCGCGGCTCCCGCCAATAATTTGCCCAATATTTACTTCATCAGCTTTTACTTCGCTGTGGTTTTTCAATATGTCTTTGATTTCTGCTTTTGCCTGAGAGGATTGCTCAAAAAACAGCTGTTTTAAAATGTCCATGAAATCTATTGTGTTTCTTTATACTAAAAATCTTTAGTGTTTCTCTTTTAAGGTGGCTAAGATATGAATATTTTCAATTTGTACAAGAGAATCTTTGCTATTTATTTTCTATGGCTGTTTGCTCCAATTAATGTCACAAACCTCTATGACTTTAAGTTAAAAAAAATAGCATTTTGGACTCTTTCTATACATATAAAGTGAAACCCAAATAAAAAAATTAAATTTGTACTTTAAAAATAGATAATGATTGCAATCGACGATGTGCTGATAAGTGAGGATATAATAGAAAAAAATTTTATCTGCAACCTTAATGCGTGCAAGGGAGCTTGTTGTTGGGAAGGTGATTATGGCGCTCCTTTGTCGAAAGATGAAGCTGAACAATTAGAAAAACACAAAGGCGATATACTGCCATATTTGCCGGAAGAGTCCAAAAATTACCTAAAAAAAGGCAATACTTCCAAGTTTTATAAAGGTCCACATTTGCTTGGTACGCCCCTTTTACGCAATAAGAGATGTGTTTATCTCACCTTGGATGACAAAGGTATCAGTATTTGTGGTATAGAAAAAGCACATAAAGAAGGAGCATGTGCAATCAATAAGCCGATATCTTGTCATCTATATCCAATAAGGGTAATTAAAAATGAAGCACAAAAATTTGAGGCCTGGAATTACGATAGATGGGATATCTGCAGTGCTGCTTGCAAATTGGGGGATAAGCATAAAGTACGGATCTATGAGTTTCTCAAAGAGGCCATCATCCGGTATAAAGGCCAGGCATTTTACGATCAATTACATGCTATTGCAAACCATAAATAAGTTGAGAATAACTTGAATTATAATGTCTTCTCCTTCTTCTCTGTGGGATAAAAGATGTCTGTGTTTCCTGTGCTCTCTGTGAGCCAATCTCTCTGTGCTCCCTATGTTTTCTGTGCGACCCACTTTAGCTAAGTGTAGGGCGAACTCTGGGCGACCATTTTTTTATAAACAATAATAAAAAACCCCGACTAAATTAATCGGGGTAAAATCAAGAGAATTACAAAACTTAATCTTTGATTATCATAAAATGGGTTGATCTGAATTTCGATGCAATTTTAAATATAAAAATTGAATTTGCAATGTTATTTGCTAAAATAGTGTGAATATTTTTTTCAGCGCTTAATAAAATTTGGTCTTCATGCCAGATTAACTTTCCGAAAATATCGTAAATTCCGATGCTAACTTCCTCATTTTTATAGCCATTATATGTAAGAACCAAATTATCCTTACAAGGATTTGGACCAAGGGTAAATTGGTCTTTAATAGCATTTACCTCCTCAATACCTACACTTGAATCCCCGCAAATTGACTTTCCTGAGTTCAGCAATGAAAATCTAATGCTCTGTAATATTGAACGCATGTATAATGCTTGATCAAAACTAAATGCATTCATACAGACATCATCTGTATAATCCATAAAATTCATGAACATGTCTCCATTATTGCCACAAGAAAAGAAAGGATGCTTTTTGCAACCAGAATTTGAGGTGTTTTGCAGAGGTGTATCTGCAATACCATCGTCTCCGTTACACCCGTTTGTATACCAAATATGCTTTAAACCCAGGAAATGCCCTATTTCATGAGTCGCTGTCCTGCCTAAATCATACGGCTCACTCGCCCCAGATCCAGGTCCACCAAAATAGTCATGGTCAATCGTTACCCCATCTAAGGAACTGATTGGCAATGTTGTATTTGTAGGAATGTATGAGAATCCTAGACTACTTATGTCTGCGACCCATAAATTTAAGTAGTCTTTCCTTGGCCATCCAGTGGCCATTTTAATTTTGGACTCCTCTAAGTCAAAATTTTTAATGGATGGATACCTGGTTATGCCATCCGTCTCATTGCCTTCAGGATCAATAGATGCAAGACAAAATTGTATATTGGGCCTTCCTTTTGTAAAAATGCTTGGCGTATTAATGGTATCAGGATTGAGGCGCAGGAAGTCTTTATTAATGGCATCAATTTGCGATACGATTTTTTCGTAGTTGGGATTATTGGCATCTCCAATATTTTGATTAGGTGGGTGTACGATGATGACATGTACCGGAATATATAGTATTTTTTGATCGCGGTTGTATTCATGGCTGATTGTCCGGTAAAAGTTTTCAAAGGAAGCATCAAAAGCAGGAGCGTATAAGTCTATATGGTTGATCAATGATTGACTTTCCAGGCCACACCTTTCTTGTGTATAAGCGAAAGGAAATGCAGTGAAAAATGAGAATAATATGGAAAACCCGACTTTTTTCACGCATTATATTTTCAATGTAATGCCTAAGATAAAATATAGCAATACAGGTACCAGTATAAAAATTATCAAGGTTATATAATATTTTGATCCGATTTTTGAGGGATCTAATCTATCGGCAATTAAGGATATGACTAAAATAGAGAGAAATATCGGCGGTAAGACAGCAGTCAATAATTTAGCGATGTAAGGATTGAAAACCCAAAACAATAGGAAAAAAATCGCTGAAAATAGCGACCATTCAATCAGGCTGATGTTTTTTACCTTATCCATCTTATTAAGGTAAAGTTAAGGGAAATTTCGGGTTAAAGCGAATATTTTATGAACTAAAGTAACCTTGATTGTCGTTATACGTCATATATTCAAAATTATAGCATGAAGTTTTTCTTGGTATTGTCTGTTTTATTGGTTTTTAATTGTGGTATATGGTCTCAGAAAAAAGTGTTGTCCAACGACAATGAAAAACAAAAACTTATTGAGGAATCTGATTCTATTTATCAAAGCAATATTAAAAAATCAAGGCTAAATGGAGTATACATACCCAAAGACTTAGAAGATGCTTTTCATGAACTGGATAGACTATCGCCGCCTGAATCTTTGGAAAAAATGAAGACTTCAACGGAAGATGTAATAGCTAAAAAACTCCATTTCGGACTTGGCAGATGGATGGCATATAACTGGAATTTTGATGAGGGTTCAAGATTTTCGCATTATCTGAAGCAACTTAATCTTTACCATTCAGATGATATGATTGACTTTATGCTTATTTCTTACCATAGATATTTAACAAAGAAACCGC
>JAYUTD010000203.1:0-2027 GCA_043755305.1 Saprospiraceae bacterium | reverse complement strand
AACTACTTTTTTAGAGATTGTAGAAAACTTTTATATCTCCTTATTATTGAATAAAGTATTCAAAAATTCCCAAGGATTAAACGCGAAAGCTGTTATTGTCATTGCTCAAATGACATTGCGGAACACATATTTAATTTATGTGTACTCCAATTTTCACCATTAATTGGTTTAAATTAAAGTGAATATGCTTAGTTATTGTACTTTGGTTTTATACATTTTGTCAAGGCAGGTTGAAGTTCGTAAATTCGGAAAGGTAAAATGCCAAAGGAGTGAAAAGATATATAAAGGAAGCCAATTGTTACAAGGCCGGCCATCTATATTGTCCATCTAAGTAGCAATTGCACTATATTTTGCTTAATATTGCATTTCATCGTTTTAGGTGGGCTTTAAATCATATTTATGAAACTTCATCTTTCCTTATTGGAGGCAGTAGCAAGAACTGTTCATACCATATTTAGTGAAAATAAAATGGCAGACAAGGCCATTCAGGCTACCTTAAAGTCCAATAAAAAGTGGGGTGCCAGAGATCGGGCCTTTGTAGCAAAGTACAGTTACGAAATAGTAAGGTGGTGGCGCCTCCTTCATTACATCAATGAATCTAGTATGGATAATTTGAGGCCAGCCAACGTATGGAAGATAGTAGGAACCGCACTAAGACTTACCGATATAGATTTACCTGAAATTGATGAATTCAAGGGCCTGAGCAGATCTAAAATCAGACAGCGTTTTGAAGAAGCGCAAAGGACAAGAAAGTTGAGAGAATCGATGCCCGATTGGCTCGATGAGATGATGGAATCTGCACTTGGCCGATCCTGGGATAGAATGGTTACTGCTCTCAATCATAGTGCACCTTTAGCCATAAGAATCAATACTGAAAAAATAAGTTTTGATGCTTTAAAAGCCTCGCTTGCCAAAAGTGACATAGAAATATTGCTTGTGCCAAATGTGCCCAATGCAGCGTATTTAAAAGAAAGAATCAATTTGTTTGGATTAGAAGAATTCAAAAACGGGTTTTTTGAGGTACAGGATGCCGGCAGTCAACTAATATCTTTATATCTCGGTGTTGCTCCGGGTATGCGGGTTATCGATGCTTGTGCCGGCGCCGGCGGCAAGTCATTGCATTTGTCCAATTTGATGGGCAATAAAGGCACCATTATAGCAATGGACACCGAAGAATGGAAACTCGAAGAACTCAAAAAGAGGGCAAAAAGAAATGGCGCACACAATATTGATGCCAAGGTGGTAACCGGCAAGGTGGTAAAACGACTTAAAGAAAGTGCCGATGCAGTATTGCTCGACGTGCCGTGCAGCGGATTAGGTGTATTGCGCCGAAACCCCGATGCAAAATGGAAACTAAAGCCTGAGTTTATTGAAGAGCTAAAAGTAAAGCAAGCAAATATATTGCAGTCCTATTCAAGCATGGTCAAACCTGGTGGCAAACTGGTTTATGCCACATGTAGCATACTACCTGCAGAAAACGAGCTCCAGGTCAAAAAATTTCTGGAAGCAAATGCGGATTTCACCTTTGTCAAAGACCACCATACCATTCCTTACGAAGATGGCTTTGATGGCTTTTACATGGCTTTGCTGGAAAAGAAAAAATAAGGAAATATCTTGCAAACGAAAAAAGCCCTTATTTTCATAAGGACTTTATCGTCTTAATTAACAAAATTATACTATTATAAAATCTTACATCATTTCATCATTAGTCAACACTATTTGACCAATAACTTTATACTAAACTATTGTTGATGCTCTTTTTTTTTACCAAATGACCAATCGTGTGCTTTGCTTCTTTTAGAGATGTCTTCGCCAAATTCGTTGATCTTTTTTGACAAGGAGTCAATCTCTTCTTCTACTTTTTTGGCAATGTTGTCGATGTTGATTGGCTCACCTTTTGCAGCCAACCGGTCACTAGATGTTTTTGCTTTAGGAAGCGCTATCATTAAGAATATATAAGCCAAAAAAGATACTCCACCCAGGAAAAGCCCTATACCAAATGCCGCTCTCACCCATATAGGATCTTC
>JAYUTD010000202.1:0-2028 GCA_043755305.1 Saprospiraceae bacterium | reverse complement strand
CGTTGCCTGCAATTAGACACACCCTATAATCATCAGAGTATTGACATTTAACTTTTAAACAACCTGAAACAATTTTATAATGACCAAATTATTTTATTTAACAATATTGTTTTTGAATTTTAACTATAGCCTTCAGGCTCAAAATTCATCAGTTCAAGAAATCAACACAAATCCAAAGTTAGATACGTCAAATAAGCCAATAGAATTTTTACCTGTTCTAAGAATACGTACCATGTCAATAATAGCTTATGATTCGGCAACTAAACAACTGGGTGTTGCTGTTGAATCACATTATTTTTCGGCGGGTCCCATCGTACCATGGGCAGAGTCGGGTGTGGGAGCTGTGGCTACACAAGCTAATGCAGACCCACTATATGGTTTGATGGGCCTTAATTTAATGCGGGCAGGTAAAGATGCAAAAAGTACACTCAATGCATTAATGGCAGCAGATTCATTTATACAGACCAGGCAAATAGCCATGATAGATTCAAAAGGAAATGCAGCTGCATTTACAGGAAACAAAAATTCATCAGCAGCAGGTCATTATATTGGAAAGAACTTTTCTGTGCAAGCAAATACTATGCTTAATGAAGAGGTGTGGCCGGCAATGGCAAAAGCGTTTGAAACTACAAAAGGAGAATTGGTTGACCGTCTTGTTGCTGCGTTAGAAGCAGGACAAAAAGCCGGTGGTGATATTCGTGGAAAACAAACCGCAGCATTAATTGTGGTAAGTGGTACACCTACCGGACTAGTTTGGAAAGACCGTTTGTTCGACCTAAGAGTGGACGATTCTCCAGAACCTATAATTGAATTAAAAAGATTGGTGCGTTTGCAAAAAGCATATCGCCTTATAGGTATTGGTGACGACTTCGCCAGTCAAAAGAAAATTGACTTGGCGATAAAATCATATAAAGATGGTGTAGCACTTGCCCCGGAAAAAGAAGAATTGAGATATGGATTAGCTATTGTACTTTTTTTATCCGGCAAAGAAGATGAAGCACTTCCTGTATTCAAGCAGGTCTTTGCAGAAAATCCAATATGGGTTGAGATTACTAAGCGATATGTAGCTTCAGGCGATTTGCCAAATGACCCTATAAAAATCCAGCGTATATTGGAACAGGCACCACAAAGAAAATAAACAAATAACTTATTGCTATCAAAACTTCGACAAACTGCAGGCAACAAAAGTATTTGCAAAAGCAGGGCTGGACAATGTAACCTCGGCTAAGTGCAAGCATCAGCAGCGGTTCGGGCTCGACATTCAATTTTCAGCTTTAGTTCATAACTTCAACAATATATTTTCAATTGGGCATTTGTACCGGGCTGGACAAGCAATGAATTCCCTGCCTTCGCAAATACTCGAACGTTGGCTGAAATGCTATCGTTACTTCTCTCCATTTGAAGTCTATAAAAAATAAATTTCCCAATTCGGGAACTTTGCTTATCTTTGACAAAATTATCAGGTGAGAGTTATTGCAAAAAAGATATTGAGGGACTTTTGGCAATCCCATTCAGATAGTGAACAGCAATTGAAGGCTTGGTATCAGGAAACTTCAAAAGCTGAATGGACAGGTCCAAAACAAATAAAATCAGAATATCCAAGTGCAAGCTTTTTAGCTGACAATAGAGTTGTTTTCAATATTAAGGGAAATCATTATCGCTTAATTGTAAGAATAAATTACGATTATCAAATGGTTTGGATTCGATTTATTGGAACACATGCAGAGTATGATAAAATAAACGCTAAAACAATTTAAAATGACTATCAAACCTATAAAGACAAAAAAGGATTATCAACAGGCTTTAGCCAGGCTAGAAATAATTTTTGATTCAAAAAAAGATTCGCCTAAAGGTGATGAATTAGAAATTTTAGGGATGCTTGTTGACAATTACGAAAATGAGAATTTCCCTGTTGGATTTCCTGATCCAGTTGAAGCAATTAAATTCAGGATGGAGCAATTAGGCTACACTCAATCAGACTTGGCAAATGTTGTAGGCCTGAAGAGTAGAGCTAGTGAAATTCTAAGT
>JAYUTD010000201.1:0-2032 GCA_043755305.1 Saprospiraceae bacterium | reverse complement strand
TAACTTCGGACTGTGGACAAACATTACTCCCATTCTGTATGATAAGATTTCCCAAAGGGATCATCAACTTTTCTATAGGTATGTGCACCAAAAAAATCTCGTTGGGCTTGTATTAAATTAGCTGGAGATTCTGATGTAGTATATGCTAATAAATAATTCAATGCAGATGATAAGCAAGGCACAGCAAGCTCCAGTATCAATGCTTTGCTTACGGTTTGAATCAAACAAGATTTGAAGTCATTGATCATTTTTATTTGATGAGACAGTATGTTTGAATTTTCTTTTAAAATAATGGATAGACTCTCCATCATTTTGGATCGAATGATACAACCACTTGTCCATATTCGAGCAGTCTCCGAAAGATCCAAATTCCATCCATATTGATTGGATGCAGCTTGTAATATTTCTATTCCCTGATGATGATTGATCCACCGGGCTAGGGTATAAGCTTGCTTTATATGATCATCATCTATTTGCATCATTGCGAGGGATGAATTCATTTGACTACCAAATAGGATCCTATCTTTTTTAAACGATGAAACATATCTTGCAAATAATGCTTCTGATATCAATGTGGCTGGTATGCCAAGGTCGGCCGCAGCTGTAAGACTCCATCCTCCAGTACCTTTACTTCCACCGATATCTGTTATTTGATCCAGTGTGTGCGATCCATCTGTTTTATGACGCAATACTTTAATCGTGATTTCTAAAAGATAACTTGCAAGATCAGTAGATGACCAGGACTCCAATACTTGTGCTATTTCTTCATTAGACTTATTCAATCCTTTTTTTAAGATCCAATATACCTCAGAAAGCAATTGCATTTCGGCATACTCAATTCCATTGTGAATCATCTTTACAAAATGACCCGATCCTCCTGTACCAATATATCCACTACATGGTTTGCCGTCTTTGTCTTTAGCTGCGATTGAATTAAGAATTGGTTCAATAGCGGAATAGGAATTTACTTCCCCTCCGGGCATGATCGCCGGGCCATGCAATGCACCTTGCTCTCCTCCGGATACACCTATTCCAATAAAATGAATTTTGTCTTTTACTAATTCAGATTGTCTACGCTCGGTGTCTTTAAAATGTGAGTTGCCACCATCCATGATGATATCACCTGGCTGAAGCATTGGTTTTAATTGGTTCACTATGGTATCGACGATTGCACCAGCGGGTACCATTAAAAATATTTTTCTGGGCAAAGCAAGAGATTCTACAAATGCATACAAATCATCAAATCCTATCGCATTAGATAATTCTATATGAGAATCAATAGCATTCACTGCTACATGCTCTTCTTTGCCTGGTATATTTTGATTGAAGAGCGAAAGCCGTATTCCATTCGAGCCAAGATTACGTGCAAGACTTTTACCCATTACCCCTAATCCTAATAATCCAAATTCTGATCGATCTTTATTTTGCACGATAACTTTTATTATTTCTTCTGGTGATTGTTTGATATTGATATGTATACCGTAAGGAGGATATTCCATCGTGTCTAATTGCGAATGCAATAATCCCGGCGGCATATAATGATTTTGTCTTAATTCCATTCTTTCATGCAATAGGTTGTAATCGCCTTGAAGCACCACCCAATACACTCGGCTGTTGATATCTTTTGACAATAGAATTCTATACTTTTCTTTTAATGCTGAACATGCAATTACAGCACCTTGAATTATGGATTCTTTTTTTGCAAGTGTATTCAATGTTTGAAGCCAGCCTTCCCGATCCTGATCATTCAATGGGATTCCTGCTTTCATTTTTGTTTTATTTTCCGATGGATGAAAATCGTCGGCATCATAGAAAGGCATATTCGTTTCGTTGGAAAGTAATTTTGCTATTGTAGTTTTGCCGGATCCCGACACTCCCATTACAAAATAGATTGCAGACATGATTCAATTATTGTGCTTGCAAGATAGAGTTTGTATTGTCATCCCTGCAAATTTTGAATAGACCGTGATACGAACTATCTTTGTCTGGTGAACGATTTTCTCATACCATCATCCAATCCAATTTCAAAAAT
>JAYUTD010000200.1:0-2038 GCA_043755305.1 Saprospiraceae bacterium | reverse complement strand
CAAATTTTTTAGTATCATTGATAATAAACGGCTAAATAAAAAATATTTTTTATTATTTTAGGTAAAAATGAACTTTTTTTCGCAAAAAATAATTTAATGTTATGTTGCTGTATAAAATGATATTAATATTAGACACCATTTTATAGTAAAAATTAAGTTAAAAGCTTACTTTTGCAGCCTTTTACAACTCTTAAGTTCAACATCAATTTTACATGAGGCAATTAAAGATAACCAAATCCATAACGAATCGGGAGAGTCAATCATTAGAAAAGTACTTACAAGAGATAGGCAAAGTGGACCTTCTTACCCCAGAAGAAGAAGTAGATTTAGCCAAGAAAATCAAAGAAGGTGACCAAGATGCATTGGAAAGGCTGACAAAAGCCAATTTGAGGTTCGTGGTATCAGTAGCGAAACAGTACCAAAATCAGGGTTTGTCTCTTTCAGATTTGATCAATGAGGGCAATCTTGGATTGATTAAGGCCGCTCAAAGATTCGATGAAACAAGGGGTTTTAAATTCATTTCCTACGCTGTATGGTGGATCAGACAGTCTATTTTACAGGCTTTGGCAGAGCAATCCAGGATTGTAAGACTACCGCTAAACAAAGTAGGCTCATTGAATAAGATAAATAGGGCATTTTCGGAATTGGAACAGGAATTCGAAAGAGAACCAACCCCTGAAGAGTTAGCCGAGCTGCTTGATATACCATCAGAAGAAGTAGAAACTACCTTGGGCGTGGCAGCAAGACATGTATCTATGGACGCTCCTTTTGCTGAAGGCGAAGACAACTCGCTGCTTGATGTATTGGAAAACAATAGCTCCCCGGATACAGATGCAGGTTTGGAATATGTAGAATCATTAAGGACAGAAATAGAGCGGTCTTTGTCTACATTGACAGACAGACAATATGATGTGATTAAACTGTATTTTGGAATAGGTATTGAACATCCTATGTCATTAGAAGACATTGGTGACAAGTTTGGCCTTACCAGAGAAAGAGTAAGACAGATCAAAGACAAGGCCATCAATAAGTTGAGGTCAACAAGCAAAAGCAAATTACTCAAAAATTACCTGGGCACTTAAACCGGTTTTAGTTGAAAAATATATAAAAGCTCGAAAGCATTTTTCGGGCTTTTTTTTGCTATTGTCCTTATGGTGGTTTTTGTAAAATGAGTGCTGTTAAAAAATGACTTCCACATTTTTGTTTTTTTTATTTCGATAGACTTTATCCATGGGTGATAATCTACCTGCCCAACCCGCTTAACAGCGCACTTAATAATAAATTTTGAATAGAGTGTGGGAAGGCTTATTTTTACCCAATGAAGCAAGTTTTATTAAGAACACTTTTATTTTTAGTTTGTGGTGCCGCTATTGCACAAGAAGCTAATGACACCATGCAAACATTGCCGGAAATAGAGATAAAAGTAAGTAAGTTGAAATCCACAAACCCACCCTATTCTGCCAGTATTGTTTCAATAGTTCCATTGGTCAATCAAGCTACCTCTATCAACGACTACCTATACAGCTTCTCCGGCCTATTTTCATTGAGCGCCAATAATTATGCACAAGATACCCGGCTGAGCTCGAGAGGCTTTGGAGCCAGGTCAGCATTTGGTGTAAGAGGTATAAAAATTATCACAGATGACTTACCCGATTCAAGTCCTGATGGACAAGCCCAATTGGACAATATAGATTTTGGGGCGCTGCGCAGGATTGAACTGCTCAGAGGGCCACATTCGGGAATGTACGGCAACAATAGTGGTGGCGTGCTCAATCTGTATACGGCAGATCTTGACCAGGCTTCGAGCATGGAAGCCACCTATAGAACCGGCAACTACGGCTTTCAACAATGGAGAGCAGCTGCCAATTACCACAGCCATAAATTGAAATGCAGTGTTGGTTTTAACCATACCAATATGGATGGCTATAGAACATGGAGCGCATTTAAAAATACCCTGCTCAATGGCATTGTAAGGTATGATATCAATGAAAATCATGTACTGAAAATGATCCTCAATCATGTCAATAGCCCAACAGCA
>JAYUTD010000199.1:0-13141 GCA_043755305.1 Saprospiraceae bacterium | reverse complement strand
CATACCTATGCCTTTGTCAGAGATAGTGATGGTTTTATTTTCTTTGTCAACAGCGATGTTGATGGTAAGATCTGCTATATCGCCCGTTGGCTCTCCTGCAGAAGCCAGGGTTTTGATTTTTGTAGAGGCATCTACTGCATTGGATACCAATTCTCTGAGAAATATTTCTTGGTCAGAGTAGAGAAATTTTTTAATGATCGGAAAAATATTTTCTGTTTGTACCGAGATTTGTCCTTTTGCCATATTATTATATTTTAAAATACTTGATTTAATAAAATTGATGTATCTATCCTATTGTCAAACCCTGTGCCATATGGTATTTGGTGACAATTTGACAGTTTTGGAGTAATTGTCGTCTTATTCTAGCTTAGCATGCCATGAGCAGAATGAAAATTGAGTATGAACTATTGAAAAAGCGCATTATTAAACAAAGACAGCATTTTCTCTTCTGGAGCTCATAAGCTATATCTTGTCCTTATCTTTTTACTACTATGCCATTGAAATCTTCCACTTTGCATTTGTTTAGTTCTGATGCATAAGTGAGATTGGTAATATAAAGGTCAAAAGTGTCTTTTTTGATTTGTGACACCGAAGTAATATTTTGTTGATTGATGTTTTTCAATGAAATGGATATACTATCAATGGCCATACCATTTTCGAAGACAAGAATATTGCCGATGTGGCCCACTTTCAGGCCGGAATAATCTATATTGGTATTGACATACTTATTGACGATTGGGTATATTTGATTGCCTTCTTTGAGCTTTATAATTGGCACAAAATCATAATACTTATTGTTCATGCCAGGTGAGGATTGCCCCTTAGGAAAATTGAGCTTTTCCATAAATTGATAAGACAACAAAGAGTCTGAAAGTACATTGTCTTTATCATATATTTTTAAAAAATTCAAATCACCAACAAATTCAATAGCATAGATACTTTTTTCTATATCCTTACCTGATTGCTCAGATATATTTACTTTAAAATCAAATGCACCATTTTTTATGACACCTTCATTTTGTAATGCTTTTACCAATCTTGCTTTTTGATTGACCAACGGATAAGTCCAAACATTGAGCGGGCCGGAAGCAATAGAAAAAAGTGTGGCGAACAAAAGTATACATGGAATCCAAACAAGATTAAAGTCTTTTTTAAAAGTAAGTAAGCCGAAAATAATGGCAGACACAAGCGACATTAATATGGAGTAATAATTAGATGTATTTACACCTTCTTCATTTATATTTTTGAAAGTACAGTAAATAAATAAGGCAACAATAGGTATTGAAAGCAATGGAAAATATTTGTCAAACAATTGTGCCGGCAAACTTTCATTGTCTTTTATTAATAACCTATTGAAAAGATACACTACCAATCCTATCCCTATGTACCAGCCACACATGGTAGTGATCCATGGCTCATAGTTTCCTCCAAGAAACATTTTGATAATGTAAGCCATAGTTATAAGACTATATATTATCATCACAGGAATGCTGATGTATAGTACCAGGATTTTGTAAAATCGGGTATTGTATTTATGCAAAGTTGCCTCCTGTATAGGAAAAGAAGGAAAAGCGGATAAAAAATTGATGGAGTGCACAAAGCCTGCAATCCAGATAAATAGATGCATGGTAGATCTTCCGCTAAAAGGTAAGCCAAATAAGGTCTTCAATGCGTATAAAGCCAGAGTAAGTAAGCCAAATAAAATAAGGCATAAGATAGAGGATTCAGTAAAATTTTCAATTACATTGATATTGTACCTCAAGAAACCACTTTCGTCTTTCTTGTTTAAAAAAAGAATGACGCAATAAGCTAAGTGAAAACTTAAAAGAATGGATAGAAAGGTAAACTCCGGCCATCTTATATGGTAATCTTCTTTTGCCGGTAAGCATATGTAATAGAGCAAGGCAAAACCAATAGCCATGCTAAATGCAAGCCATTTTCTAATTCCGCTTAATTGAAAGCGTTCGATGATTAGGTATACAAGGAATATACCCCCAAGACCAAGAACCAAAGGCAATGCTATTTTGCTGGAATAGGGATGATAGTCGTATTGAAGGTATGAAAAGTAGAAACAAACCACCGCACATCCTATTAGAAATAAAGGGAATCTTGTAAAAGCTTTAGACCAATTTCTGATTAACGAAATAATGTATGTATTAATCGACATTACTCTTTTTTACGTTGGTTGGTAAAATGCTTTAACATGATAATTTCTTTTTCATTGAGCTCTCTTGTAAAACCACGTGGCAGGTCTTTTTTGGTCAGCCCACCATAATAGGTTCTGTCAAGCTTGAGGACTTCATACCCTAAAGATTCAAATATTCTGCGAACTATTCTATTCTTACCGCTATGTATCTCTATGCCAATTTCATTTTTCTTGCCACCGTCGATATAATCGCATGCATCTACTTCTGCGACTCCATCATCCAGGACTACGCCTTCTTTTATTTTGTCGATATCAGATGATTTTACATTAATATCGGTTTCTACGATATATACTTTTTTGACCTGGTGAGAAGGATGGGATAGTTTTTTTGCAAGGTCACCATCATTGGTAAGCAGCAATAGTCCTGTAGTATTTCTGTCCAATCTGCCTACCGGATACAATCTTGCTCCATACCTGTTTCCTATTAAATCAAGGACGGTTTTTCTACCCTTTTCATCCTCGGCTGTAGTAATGGTATTTTTTGGTTTGTTCATCAAAACATAAAGCATTTTTTCCTCTTTCTTGAGGACAGTGGACTTATGTGTAATGATATCCGTAGGTTTGGTTTCATAGGCTGGATTGATTTCTACTACACCGTTTACCCATATTTCTCCTGCTTTCACAAGTTCAGCTGCTTTTCTTCTGGAGCATAAGCCGGATTGGGCTACAAATTTATTGAGCCTTATTATCTCTTCTTCTCTGGGTATTACCGGTGGTTTTGAATCTCTCGGGTGCTCATTTTTATTGCTGGAAGGCTTATTATCATATGCTTTTTTTGAAAAATTGCCTTCCTCTTTTTTATCCAATCGATCCCTTTTTTCAAATAGTGGAAGGTCCTCTTTAGCTTTAACACTTGGTTGGCTTATTGCCCCATATGGCCTATCTCCTTTACCTAAAAAGTAATCGTCGTTAAAAAGTTTCTTTTTGAAAGGTGCATCACTTTCCTTTTGCGGTTCAAAATTTTTTCTTTCATAGCTTTCATTTTTTTTGTCAAATGAGCGCTCTTTTCTTTCAAAAGGTTTTTCAAATGGTCTGTCTTTTTTATTTTCAGACATAGATGGAGGTCTGGAATCTCTTTCGTCAAATTTTTCAATAGGACTATCTTCTCCTTTTTTAGTAAATCTTACTGGAGGTTTTGCAGCATAGTTTTTTTTCTCAAAAATACCACTTTCCGCTTCGCGTTTTTCAAATTTTCCATCATTGTATCGTGATGGTTTTGACCCTTTGTAGGCAGAATTTTGGCTGAAATTTCGGTTACCTTCCCGAGGTTCTCTATCTTTCTTCGGCGTATATTCTTTGTCGAAAAAGGCATTGTCTATTTGCTTTTCGGCAGGTTTTTCTTTAAAGAACTGTTTAAAAGGGCTCTCGGCAGAGACATTTTTTTTAGCCACTTTTTTGAAAGGCATTTTTTTAAATGGGCCCCCTTCTTTATTATTACTTTTTATAGCCATACTATATTTTTTTAGAAAGGTGTGACATCTTCTTCGGCAAGGAAGTCAGATGCATCACCGGAATTTATTTTAGAAGGTCTCGTAATCATAGTGTTGAAATTACTTGTAGAGAAAGGATTATTGTCCCCACCTTGAAATCCTGATTCAGGATAATTTTCAAATTTAGTAAATTCTCCAATAAACTTCAAATTTATTGTATCAAGACCCCCATTTCTATGTTTTGCAACAATGATTTCTGCCAAATCCTTAGGCCCATCGAAAGAGCCGCCTTCTTCAAGTTGGTAATATCCGGGTCTGTAGATAAAAGTCACGATATCGGCGTCTTGCTCGATGGCACCTGATTCCCTTAAATCAGAAAGCATTGGTCTTTTTTCTCCACCTCTGGTTTCTACTGATCTGGACAATTGGGATAGTGCAATAACAGGCACGTGTAATTCTTTAGCCAAACTTTTGAGTGCTCTTGATATAGAAGATATCTCCTGTTCCCGATTGCCTCTTTTGTCATTTGGTGCTCCAGCCATCAATTGAAGGTAATCTATGATTATCATGGAGATGTCATGGTTTTGTTTAAGACGGCGGCATTTTGCTCTTAGTTCAAATATGTTGATTGCAGGAGTATCATCAATATACATTGGCAACTGAGCCAATCTATCCACTGCTGCGTGGAGTCTTTTCCACTCGCCTTCATCCAATTTTCCATTTTTTATTTTTCCGGACGAGATTTCACATTCCCCGGAAATGAGACGCTGTGTCAATTGAATACTAGCCATTTCCAGCGAGAATACTGCCACTGCTTTTCCTTCAGCTGCTGCATTTTTGGCCATAGACAGTGTAAAAGCAGTCTTGCCCATACCTGGTCTGGCCGCTACAATAATGAGATCAGAAGGTTGCCAGCCGTTGGTAAGTTTGTCCAGCGCTTTAAATCCGGAAGTTACACCTGTGAGCTCACTTCCTCTTTGGCTGATATTTTCTATTTCCTTTTGGGCTTGAATAACCAGCGCACTCAAAGATAGATATCCGGTATTTAAGTTTTGGTCTGTAATACTGTACAATCCTCTTTCTGCTTCATCCAGAATTTCAAGAACATCCATTGCATCTTCAAAAGAGTTTTTAATCACAGAGGTGGATACTCTGATCAATTCTCTTTGGATGTATTTTTGCGATATAATTCTAGCGTGAAACTCTATGTTGGCAGAGGAGCCGACCTTATTGCTCAATTCCATAAGATAGGCAATACCTCCTACTTCGTCAATTTTTCCTTGTTTATTGAGCGACTCATAGACGGTCAGCAAGTCGATAGGTTGTTGCTTGCCAAAAAGGTCAAGCATGGTTTCAAAAATGGTCTGGTGTGATTTTAAATAAAAACTTTCTCGTCGTAGAATCTCAACAATGGATGGCATACCATCCTTGTCTATCAATATGGCTCCTAAAACAGCTTCTTCCAATGGAATGGCTTGTGGCTGAATGCGTCCTGTCATTATCTTATTCAGGTCTTCATCCAACTTGACAGGATTGAATCCGCCCCCTGGAATTGTTTTGAGCTTGTTAGTAATATCCGACATACTTATTTATTGCACACGATGTTTATAAGTTGATTTAATGGCTTCATGAATAATTGTTTACCTCAAATATTTACTTGTGTCTTTGATGCATGGAATCCTGAAAACAAGTGCCAGTTCATTCTAACAAACAAAATTATATTTTGAAATTATAACAATATAAATACAAAAAACTTAATTTTCTATCTAAATCTTCTAGATGTAAAATATAATTTGCTTTTTCGCAATGCATATTTAAGGATTTATACTGCATTGAAGCTAGTGCAAAGCTAAAAAATTGCATTATAAATTTCAATAATATAATTAAACATATAAAGTGAATAATTATGTGGATAGTTCCGTTTTTCTGTGGAAAACTTTTTTATTGTGTACAACCACAATTGGTTTAAAACAAACATATTATTTTTTTATTTCATGTGTTTGTAGTCTTAATATAGCCTTTTAAGAGAATAGATAAAAAGTTATGAATAACACAAGAGACCTTATTGTTCCAACCAAACTGGTGAATAACAAGACTTATTTTACCCAATTGTTTTCTATTAATGTTGGAAACAAATTATACTATTCATGTAAGGATTAAACCCACCGAGTTACATCTCATTTCATTACATATGCGTTTTTTTCATCCTTAGATTTTTATTTAAAATCTACTCTGCAAGCATTATCTTTTTATATTGCGTATAGCCATTCACTGTCACTTTTAATAGGTACAAACCCTGACTCTGCCCATTAATATTGATGTCGACAATACCCGGATTGCCAATGGATTTGTGTACGAGCATTCCTACCTTGCTGTATATTTCAATAGTAGCTTTTTGGGGTAAGCTTAAATGAATAATGCCTGTAGTAGGGTTTGGATAGACAATAATTTTGTTTTCCAGGTCTGCAGTTGCCAGCTCTGTATCAAGAAAGGCAGTCACTTCTTTGAGTTCACTTTCACATTTTGTAGCTTCTTCAGTCAACTTTAAATTAAAGAAATAATAATAGCCTGTTCCACCTCTCAGGGATGTGGGAATTTCAGCTACACCATAAACTTCATATGGATAGCTGTTGCTTTCTGCCAATCGTTTTAACCTGGGGGCTTTGAAGCCAAAATTTTTAATGTTGATTTTGTCATCCGTTTTTAATTGGTACAGTGCTCCGGGACTTGCTTTAAAATTCAGGGTTATATTTTGTTTTTCTGAAGCTGTTACATATACATCTTTTCTCCCAACAGTATCTCCTGCATAGTTTATCAATAAAAATCGCCTGAAACCTGCAAGGTCGCTTGAAACTTCACAAGATTTTATAGTGATGTCTTTATACACATTAAGGTAAAGACCAAGGTCATTATTGTCTGCAGGATATACATTGTTGCCGGTAGGAAGATTTACTTCACCCAGTGTAAATCTGCGCATGTAGCTGTTTGTGTTTTGTACAAAATATTTGGTGGTATTTTGGACATTTATTACGTTCAATTCATTGCCTGTGTAAATAAGATTGTTTTTATCGGCTTCTGTATACCATTTTACATTTTGGCCACTTGCTTTGAGCAATGCATTCCCACCTTTTGAAACTGTGTCATTTGTAGTGATAAAATCTGTTTCAAGTTTATTGACATAGATAAAATCTGTGCGGATTTCACCACACAGGTCTTTGGCAGTGACAGATACCGATTTACTTTCACTGACGGTATAATTGTTACCAAGGATTGAGTCATCCCACTTTATATCCGACATATTATCCTGCGCAGTAAGGGTTGCCTCATCGCAAAAGTATACAGTGTCTGTAATTGGCAGGATTATTCCATTTTCTGTCTGGGGTTTGATTATATATTTTATTAAAGAATAATTTTCACACCCATTTTCATCAGTAGCTATAAGTGAATAGGCACCATCTTTATTGATTAAAGCTACATTTTCAGTGCTGCCATTACTCCACTTGTATTTTGTGTAATTTTTTTCCGTGGATAGCGGCATACTTTCATTGTTGCACAAAACTTCTTTTGGGGAATTAATGGTGAATCTTTTGGCCATGCATTTGCCTTCTTGTAATGTGTAGGATTGATCTGCGGCAATATTGTAGTATTTATCTACAATGCCTGAGGGCCATTTGACAATGATGCTGTCTGCCATGGTATTTTTACCCAAGCCAAAAATCTGATTAAGCGAATTTGAAATACCATAGCTTACCCCAGACTGGACTTCCCTGGATTGTATACCCCATGATCCATGCAAGGAAAGCCTGGCACCAATGCCCATTTTATTGGAAGATTTACCCAACAAAGAAAACTTGATGTAATGGTTGTCGTTTTTTTGATTGATAAAAATTTCATCTCTTATGCTGCCCGGATAGTTGATATTAATGCCATAAACTGCATTGACATCCACAAATCCATCATCATTGATATCGCCAAGTGAAGCGGAATTGATGATGGAAGTGCCAAATATACCATCTATTCTTTGAAACTCTTTGCCATCAATATTTTTATAAATAAAAGTAAAATCTGCTCCGGTAATAAGCAGATCTATAAAGCCGTCATTATCCAGGTCACTCCACAGGGATTGAAAGGCAAAGGTTTGGGGTAATACAACATCCGTAGGACTAAAATAACCCATGCCATCATTTTTAAGCAAGAGATGTGGCTCATCATGGTTGGTTACAATACAATCCATGTCACCATCATTGTCGATATCTGCGAAACTTCCTGTCCAGGATTGGCCTTTGATTTTAAGCCCTCTTGCTTCTGCTTCATTTGTAAAACTACCATTGCCATTGTTGATAAAAAGCATATTGTGCCTTCTTGGGTCTTCTCTGTCTGAAACCCCAAATTTGCACTTGGCAATATAGAGATCCATGTCACCATCATTGTCTACATCACACCATTCACTGCCGTAGCTGCCCGATTTGTCTGATGCGGGAATGGTTGAAAAATCAATTAAATCTACAGGAGCAAGGTTTCCAAACTTATCGTTTTGCAACATAAGATTGGCGCCTTCATCATGGCATCCAAAGTAGTCAAGATACCCATCATTGTTGAAATCTATAACATTGGCTGCTTGCGTATAAATGAGCGGTTGAATGTCTTGTTGCTTTTCATATATACCATTGCCGTTGACTTTGAATATTTTACTTCCAGAAAATGTGCCACCAATGGTGATTTCAGCAATTCCGTCATTGTCATAATCTCCCGTGACCATTGAATACTCTTCTGAAGTGTGGGCTTTCACCGATGGAAGCCAAGTGAATTGGTTATTTGGTCCGTGATTGTATCCAATTTCCAGAAATTTAGATTTATTCAGCACTATGAGGTCATCATAGAGGTCGCCATTGAGGTCGCTAATGCCGGTGGCCATGCCGCTAAAATGAATTTTATTATCCCTATAAATTTTATTACCACGTTCAAATTTGATTTGACCTGACAGATCAATCGTGCCTGCGACGGCTAAAAGCAGTAGAAGAAATGTTTTATTCATTGTTTTGGTATTTGCTACACGAAATTACTTATTTTTGTGATTATATTATAATTTTTTACATGTATATCTAAATCAGAAATCGATTTGTTAAGCAAATTATTAAGTTATATTTCTTATTATAGAAAAGCAGATACGGTTCATAATGTGCATTCACCATTTGTCTACGATTTTATATCTGAAATTTTGGATACTTCAAAATATTACTACGCATTCAATCCTTTGGAGCATGAACGTAAGATACTGTTGTCCAATAAAAATTTGATCAACATTCAGGATTTTGGTGCAGGATCAAAAACATACCCTGGAAAACAAAGATCAATTGCTTCTCTTGCCAAAGAGGTAGTATCCAATGAAAAAAAGTGCAGGATATTATTTAATCTTGTCAATAAGTTTTCACCAAAAATTACGATAGAATTAGGCACTTCGTTGGGCCTATCTACAATGTATATGGCAAAGGCAAATACTTCAAATAAGATTTATACAATAGAAGCAGACCCTAATGTATATAAATTGGCGCATCTGCTATTTGAGCGCAACAATGTGCCAAATGTGAAGGTAATAAATGGTACGTTTGATCAGGTATTGCCTGATTTATTGGCTAATTTACCCCACATAGATTTAGCATATATAGATGGCAACCATCAATATGAATCGACTATTGGTTATTTTAAACTGTTGAAAAGCAAATGCCATAAGGGCAGTATTTTGATTTTTGATGATATTTATTGGTCTGAGGGTATGACAAAAGCATGGAATCAAATTAAAGCAAGTAAAGAGGTGGTTTATACCATTGATATTTTTGATTTAGGCTTTGTGTTTTTTGATAGTAGCATAGGTGAAAAAAAGGATTTTGTCTTAATAGATTTTCTAAAAAAACCATTTAGGTTAGGTTTGTTTGGGTAGTAAAAAATATAGGAAAATAGCTTTATCTTTGTACCTCAGAAAAAAGTAAAACATAATGCAAAAAGTATATATAGTATCGGCAATCAGGACACCAATGGGCAGTTTTGGTGGTGCTTTATCAGGTTTTTCAGCGACACAATTAGGAAGCATAGCTATCAAGGCTGCAATAGAAAAGGCAGGGTTGGATGGTAATGATGTAGATGAATTGTTTTTTGGAAATGTGTGTCAGGCCAATCTGGGTCAGGCACCTGCCAGACAAGCCGCACTTGGAGCCGGGCTTGGTAATAATGTGCCTTGTACTACTGTCAATAAAGTGTGTGCTTCAGGTATGAAATCGGTAATGTTTGCCGCTCAGTCGATTATGCTTGGACACAACAACGTAGTAGTGGCCGGCGGCATGGAAAGCATGAGCAACATACCTTATTATTTGCCCAAAGTAAGGTGGGGTTTGAAGTATGGGGGAGTAGAAATGGTAGATGGTTTGCAAAAAGATGGACTTACAGATGCCTACAATCACCTTGCTATGGGTACCAGCGCTGATGCCACAGCGGTAAAGTTTAATATTTCAAGGGAAGAACAAGATAGATTTGCCATACAATCCTATAAGAGAGCAGCGGATGCTACAAAAGCCGGAAAATTTGCGAATGAAATTGTAGCTGTGCCCATACCTCAAAAAAAAGGTGATCCAATATTAATGACCGAAGATGAAGAATACAAGAATGTAATGTTTGATAAAATTCCTTCCTTAAGGCCGGCGTTTACAAAAGATGGAACAGTGACGGCAGCCAATGCATCTACCATGAATGATGGTGCTGCAGCTTTGGTTTTAGTTAGCGAAAATTATGTAAAAGAACATGGATTGAAGCCTATTGCAGAGATAGTATCTTTTGCAGATGCTGCCCAGGAGCCTGAATGGTTTACGACAGCACCTACATTAGCAGCTCCAATTGCACTAAAACGTGCTGGTATGACTGCAAAGGATATCAGTTATTATGAGGTAAATGAGGCTTTTGCCGTAGTAACAATGGCATTCAACACTGTAATGGGCCTGGATGAATCTATTGTCAACATCAATGGTGGAGCAGTAGCACTGGGTCACCCACTAGGAGCTTCCGGGGCTAGAATCATAACCACTTTGTGCCATGTTTTAGACCACAATCATGGAGAAACAGGATTGGCCACTTTATGCAATGGCGGAGGTGGAGCCAGTGCTATAGTGATCAGAAAAGTATAGATTGCATAGAAACCCAAAAGAGTTTTAAAACAGAGAAAGCACAAAAAGAAAAGAATGGATTTTCTTAAATAATTTACCGCTCAAAAATTTTGAAGGTATAGTTGTACTCGTTTTTCTCGTCTTTAACATGCTTTTCTTCCGAAAGTAGGCGCCATTCTGCATAATCAATGGCAGGGAAAAAAACATCTCCATTTATTTCAAGGTCAACTTCTGTAAGGTAAAGTTTATTCCATAAATTTTGGCTTTGGGTATAGATCTGTCCGCCACCAATAATAAATACTTCTTCCTCACCATTTGCATGTGCCATCTCCAATGCTTCTTCAATGCTTCTTGCCACAAGACAAGCAGAAGAGATAAAATAGGCATTTCTGGTAACAATTATATTTGTTCTTTTTGGAAGTGGTTTACCAATGGACTCATAACAATTTCTGCCCATGATGACATGGTGATTCAAGGTTGTTTTTTTAAAATATTGCAGGTCTGCCGGCAGGTACCATGGAATAATGTTTTCTGAGCCTATAACATTATTTTTTGCTATAGCTACAATTGAAGAGATGATCATTTCTTAGGAGGTTGTTGTTTTTCTTCTTCATCTACATTTGGTTGATAGACAAATTTATTTTTAATAAGGTCCATTTCCATAACCTTTTTTTCTCTTTGCTTGCTTGTTTCTGATATTTCGCGGTTGAGGTATTTTTCGATCATAAGACCCGCAATAGGCGTTGCCGTCTCACCGCCCCAGCCACCATTTTCTACATAGACAGCAATAGCAATTTTTGGGTTGTCTTTTGGGGCAAAGCCAAAAAACACAGAGTGGTCTTTGCCTCGATTTTGTGATGTTCCGGTCTTACCGCAAACGGTAATGTTTGGGACAATAGCCTGTCGTGCAGTACCAGCTGCTACTGCCCACTCCATACCAGTGATGACAGGATCGAAGTGTCTTCTTTCTATTCTTACATTGTGTTTTGTTCTGAATTTGATGTCAATGTCTTCATTCACATTGAGGTATTTTTTAATGAGATGAGGCGAATAAAAATATCCTCTGTTGGCAATGATTGTTGCAAAATTGGCCATTTGCAGAGTGGAAACGAGCAGTTCACCTTGCCCGATGCCAATTGACAGCATGTAGGTAGCCCGCCAACCGCCAAGTTCTTTTTTATAAATTTTATTGTAGTATTTGGAATCGGGAACAAAACCCTTAATTTCAATGGGATTTTCTATTCCTAGTTTTTGGCCCATACCAAAGTCCCTTAAATAGGAAACCAGTGTATCTAAGCCAATGCCTGGGTTTTGGTAACTGTATTGATTTACAAAATTTCTACATAGATTATAAAAGTAGGAATTGCAACTGTATTGGATGGCGGCTGCAATGCTTGTAGCAGGTGGATGAGAGTGGCATTTTTGGGATTTACCGCCGCCTATTTCGTAGGATCCATCACAATAATAAGCGGTATTGGGGTAGGCAATGCCTTTTTGTAAAGCAATGAGGGCAAACACTGGTTTAAATATTGAGCCTGGTGGATAGTTTGCTATAAGGCTTCGATCAAGCATAGGCCTATTGATTGTATCGGCAAGTAAGGAATCAAAGACCATACCTCTTTTTTTGTCTAAAGTAATACTATTGGGATCATAACTGGGCGCACTTACCATTGCTAAAATTTCACCTGTAGAGGGCTCTATCGCTACAATTGATCCTTTTTTATTTTGCATCAGCTCTTCTCCAAATTTTTGTAAATCCAGGTCCAAAGAACTTTTCATATCAATACCGGAAACAGCCATTGAGTCTAACCTACCATTGTCAAACACACCAACCTGCCTTCCCAAATTGTCTTTTAGTACATAACTAATGCCTTTTTTCCCTTTCAATAAATTTTCAAGGCCTCTTTCCAAACCGGAAATACCGATATAATCACCCATGGCATATTCTCCATTGGATCTGTTGATCATATCCCAGTTGACTTCTCCAAGAAAACCAAGAACATGAGCTGCATTGTGGTGTGGATAAGATCTGATGCTCTTGAGTACTGGAAAAAATCCCGGGTATTTGTGCAAAAGCTCATAGAATCCTGCAAAATCATCCGGTCGTATCCTGGATAAAAAGGTAAAAGGCACCGATTTATGAAATTGAAGTCCCTTCCAATTTTTATTAAGGTTATTGATAAAAGTAGCTTTGTCTATTTTTAATAAAGTGCAAAAAGCATTTGTATCCATCTTCGGATCAATATTGCGGTATACGACTTGTAAATCGTAAAGAGGTGTATTTGTCACAAGTAGCTTGTCATTGCGGTCCACAATCATACCACGGGAAGGATAAAGAATGCTTTTGTAAAGTG
>JAYUTD010000198.1:0-2041 GCA_043755305.1 Saprospiraceae bacterium | reverse complement strand
CTTTAAGATATTTTCCACGAAATAAAAAAGACAATAAAAAATCAAAAATATTCAGTACTGGATACAAGGGTATATAGCTTAACTAAACGACATTGATTAGCGAATTATCGAATTATCGAATTATCAAATTAGCAAATTAGCGAATTACCACATTAGCAAATTAGCGAATTATCAAATTATCAAATTATCACATCATCACATCATCACATTAGCGAATTAACAAATGAGTAGATTAATAACAACAGCAGATGGCTGCCAGACGCTTGTGTCCGAAAAATTTGGGGTAAGCTACCACTCCATTCATGGGGCGCTTCTCGAGACGGATGTGGTATTTATCAATATGGGCCTTATGTACTTAATCGAAAAAGGGTACAAAGAAATAAGTATTTTCGAAATGGGCTTTGGCACCGGACTCAATGCATTGCGGACGTACATTATCGCCAGTCAATTTGGCATAAAAATCAACTACACGACCATTGAGGCTTTTCCCTTGACTAGTGAAGAATACCTACAATTGAATTTTTGCGAAATATTGGGTAAAGAATATGAAAAGACTTTTATAGAAATGCATGAGTCGCCGAGTCTTGAAAAAATCAACTTAAGCGAAGCATTCTCCTTTACAAAAGTGATAGAGGATATAGAAGACTTTGAGACCCGAGAACAATTTGACCTCATCTACTATGACGCCTTTGCCCCTGATGTCCAATCTTATTTGTGGGAAGCACCTATCATGCAAAAAATGAAGGCTATGCTTAAAAGAGAGGGTATATTGGTTACATATTGTGCGAAGGGTATATTCAAAAGACTGCTAAAAAACCTCAATTTCAAATTGGATAGCCTACCTGGTCCGGCGAGGAAGCGGGAGATTACTCGAGCCATAGTTATAGATTGAGGTAAAATGGGATAAAATTTTCAGCTTTTTGTTTTAAAATAATGTGAATTTTTGGGGTATAAATGTTGTTTTCTCTGCCAATAAAGCAATTTTGTACTTTTAATTAAACAATAAATCAATTGCCAGACCCTAAGCCTTTGGTTTAAATTTTAAAATAAAATGTGGTTTTTTCAAAAGAGAAAAAATTTTTTCTACAAATAATGCCTTTTTGAAAAATATATCAAATTTTGTTTTTTATTTTACGGAAACTTAATATGAATTACCAATTTATTACTACTTTTGGCTTTGATAATTTTAAGTGTCTGAGAAAATAGCCTAGGTTGTACCATATATTTAGTAGGTATAACTTTTTTTCTCGTTCACTGCTTGATAACAAAACCAGCCTAGTCTTAAACATGAATGATTTAAACAAGAAATCTTCACTAATCTTGTGTGAGCGATTTAAGTTCACGGGCTTTATCTATAGAACATTTAATTCAAATCATATTTTTAATAAACAATTTTCAAACATGAAAAAACTTTATATTTTATGTATCGCATTGGTTATAGCTGTGTCAGGATATGGACAGACAATAACCTCATTGGCTACCGGTCCATGGTCAGCTCCCGGCACATGGGTTGGTGGAGTAGTGCCTACTTCTGTCAATGATGTAGTCATCGCTGCTACCCATACTGTGACCCTTGATGGTGACTATGCTTGTAAAAGTGTCAACATCAATAGTACTGGTATACTTACAGTACCAACCAATACCTTGACCGTCGGTACAGCAGGTGGGGACAATAAAGTCTTTACCGTTACCGGTACTTTGACCATAAATGGCGGTACCGTAAGCCACAACGGCAATATGATCATTGCTGCTACGACAGGTACATTTAATATGAGTTCCGGCAATCTGAATATAGATGGCAATGGCGGTACTGCCGGCACTAGTGTTGCAAGTGGTACGCATTTGTTTTCCATATTATCTGCATTAGGCACGGTAAATGGAGGAACCATTACTATTGTTGACCCTCATTTTGCGGGGACAGGAAAAGTATTAGAATATAGTACGACTACTCAGGCAACATGGCTTGGAAATACTTTGGTACTTGGTGGGGCATCAGGTACCAATATTAGTACAGGTAGCGAAGCATTTCACCTGGATTGTT
>JAYUTD010000197.1:0-2041 GCA_043755305.1 Saprospiraceae bacterium | reverse complement strand
AAACTTATTACCACAAAGATGATGATTTTGGCAATGATGGCAAGTTATTGGAATCATGTTTTAGATCATATGGCACACCCTTGGAATCATATGTCGATCATTCAAATTTTTTGATGTCTACCAAACATTATGCTTTATTGTTTGAAAATGATAAATCCGAATACAAAGCATGGGCATATGGCTTACAAGAAAGTGGCTATGCTACAGACCAAGGATATGCAGAAAAACTCATCAGCAAAATAGAGAAATATTATTTGAATCAATACGATAGTTGGGAGAGTCCGTATAGGAGCAGGTTGGCAGAGTGATGGTTTAATTTATTGGATTAGTTGCTGCTAACAAAAAATCTTAAATGGCCAAAAATCCATAAATTCTCTACATGGTTTGTTATTCAAACGGTAATTTTTAATCCACCTTATCTATTGACCCAAGATGGATAACTTTATTTTTTAACATTCCTTTTATTCTCACGTCCTCCTCGAAAAAAGGCTTTACAACATCTGACAATATCCCTTTTGGAACTTCTACCAAGTACTCTTTGCCACTGAACTCATCGTACAATTTGATTTTACTTTTCATTGAGTCAGCAAAAAATAGTGTACCTATGATTTCTACTTCACGGACTTCGTGGTGTTCCTCTCCTTTTGGTTTATTCAAAAAATCAAAGCCATAAGTTGACTTAAGTTTTGACAAAGCCACCACTATTGGCTTGTTGTGAACCTGTGCACTAAGCCCAACATTAATAACACGATCACCATCAGGAGAAAGTTTTTTGGTAAGTGCGATAAAATTATTTCTGTAAGCCTCGTCTTTAATAGATTTGCTAAGTTCCACAATTTTATTTTGATTAACTAAATCAATGTTGGTCAAAAGGTCTTCCAGGAGAAATGGCTGACTGTCAAGCGGAGGAAAAGCACCTTTATTATTGATACCGAAGCCGATGTTTATCGCAAAAGAAGAAGAAGGATGCAGCGAAAGGTAGGATTCAAATTCTGCAATTTCAGCTTTGCCAGGCTTTCCTTTTTCATTGAATGGTTTATTGCGCAATCTATCCGCTGTTCTATAAGCCAGCTTGCCTATAGTGTCGATTCGATCGAGCAATTCATTGCCTTTCACCTTGTCTTTACCAACCTGATTGCCTAAAAGGGACAAAACCAATTCATTCGGATTAAGGGTTATTTTTGAGTCAAATAAATGTCTTGAAAATTGGATGGATTGTGCCAGGCTTCTCAATTCGTCCGCTTCTGCCTCCAAAGGCTCACCTGCGAGTCCCAAGGCCACCATTTTTTCTGCTTCTCTAAAAAGTGCTGCATTTAAAGCGAATTTGGCAGCATTTAAAAGCAGCGAAGACCTTACAGGCTCATTAGATGAAGTTGCGCTGAATAAGATATACGCTTGCTTTTCGTATTCATAAGCCTTCAAAAAGAAATCGTTAACCACGGTGGATATTTCCCTTTTGGTAATGGCAGTCATCGCAAGATCACTATACTTTATAGCTTCTTTTTGTAAGTCTTTATAGGTCATAGATTCACCTGATTTATAAACAAAATTAATGCATATTTTGAAAAAAATCTTTTTTGTTTTTTGCATTAAATATTGGTTAATTGGAAATTTTTATTGCCAACTTAATTTGCAGCGCCAAAATTTGTGGCAAATGTGCCCAAAACAATTTTTTACATATGCTATTTATAAGGGTAAAATAATTTAAATGAAGCTAATTAAGTACATTCTTTCTATTGGATGCATCTTTCAGATATTTGGTTGTAATTCCCGGAAGATTATAATAAAAACAAACCCACAACATTCATTATCTCTTCAAAATGCCTCATTCTACGAATTTAAGCTAAAGTCCATTGATGGAACAGAAACCATCGATTTCTCTCAGTTCAAAGGCAAAAAAGTATTAGTACTCAATGTCGCATCCAAATGTGGATACACAGATCAATATGCTGATTGGGAAAAATTTTATAGGCTCAATAAAGATAAAGTTATCGTATTGGGTTTTCCATCAAATGAATTCTTGTGGCAGGAAAGAGGCAGT
>JAYUTD010000196.1:0-2042 GCA_043755305.1 Saprospiraceae bacterium | reverse complement strand
AAAGGTTTTATGTAATTTTACATGGTAAAATATTACGGTATACCTTGAAAGAAAATATTGGACTATCTATACTCAAAGCCTTAAAAAAGAGAAAAATCTCTCAACGGCAGTTAGCCACTAAAATAGGCAAACCAGCTACACAGTTGAACAAGTGGATACTTGGCAAGAATGACATAGGCATTCATGTACTTTTGGACATAGCCAATGCCTTGAATGTAAGCGTTGATGAACTCATAGGACGCAAGCTGGAATCCAATGCTTTAACTATAGCAGAAGACCCAGCTACTGAGTTTGAAAAACTAGGCGACAAAGATGTGGCCAAGCTCAGAGAGGAAGTAGATGTGTTAAAAAAAGAAATGGCTGAAATCAAAAAATACCTTGCGGCAAATAAAAATAGCAAGCGACAATAACCTTGCAGGCAGCAAAAAAAACAGGTAAAATAGATGGTCTACTTTACCTGTTTTTTTTTAAAATAATTTTTTATTTATGCTTATGCTTAATCGCGATTCAATTTAGAGAGCAACCTGAGAAACTCAATGTACAACCACACCAGCGTAACGATCAGTCCCATTGCACAAAACCACTCCATATACTTTGGACTGCCTGCATTTTCAGCTTTCTCAAAGTTATCAAAGTCCAGCAAAAGATTGAGGGATGCTACACCGACTACCAGCACTGAAAATCCTATGCCCATCATACCACCGGAGTGAATGTATGGTACTTCAAAGCCAAACAAGCGAAAGACAAAGGCCATGAGATAGACAATTGCAATCGCGCCTGTAGCCATGATGATGCCCGACCTCAATTTATCGGTTACTTTGATTATTCTGTATTTATACAATACCAGCATCAACAATAAGGTACCCAGGGTAAGCCCTACTGCATTGGCCACTATGCCATGAAACTGGGCTGCATACATAGCAGATATGCTACCTACAAACAAGCCTTCCATCGCTGCATAAACAGGCGCTGCAATGGGTGAAGCACTTGGCTTAAAAGCGGCTACCAATACTGCTATAAGACCGCCAACTATGCCTGCAATCAATAAAAAAGTACTTGGCATAAAATAGCTGATCCCTGATGTTGACAGGAGTAAGCCAAACAATACCATTGTCTTATTTATAGCGCCATCGATGGTCATGGTTTGTCCATCCTGCACATAGATGGACTGTGCAGCGAATTTTTCCTCATTCATAATGGGGTTCCTCGATTCAAAAAAACTGTTTTTTGCCATTTTTTATAAAGTTTGTGTTTAAGTATAATGCAAAATAAGTAAAAATAATTCAATGGGCAAGCATTTTTTCGCAGCCTTGAAAATACAATAAATTTACCATTGGGCTGTTTTGTGTAATTTTATTTTGTTAAACTTGCGTATAATGCACTTATTCTGTATTTTATATATAAATGTACATAAATAATTGCCCGCAAAAAAAGCGAAAAGAAGCTACATATTTAAAAAAAAGTGCATATAAGTAAAATATCCTTTAAAATATTTGTGTTTTGATTATTAATTGATACCTTTGCAGTCCAATTTAAAAAAATAGAAAAGTCATGGACTTAATTAAATACGTACAAGAGACATTAACACCAGTAAAGGATTTTCCATCTTTCAGACCAGGAGACAATATTTCTGTGAGCTACAAAATCGTGGAAGGTGCCAAAGAAAGAATACAGATTTTCAAAGGTGATGTACTAGGTATATCTGGCGAAGGCCCATCAAGGACATTTATCGTCAGAAAAATGTCCAATGGTGTTGGTGTAGAAAGAATATTCCCATTCTCTTCACCGTCTATTGTAGAAATAGAAGTATTGAAAAGAGGTAAAGTAAGAAGGGCTAAGCTTTTCTACTTAAGGGCTTTGGTGGGTAAGAAATCCAAGATCAAAGAAAGAAGAAGATAATCTTTTTCTTTTTACAATAAACAAAAGCTGCACATCTCTTGCGATGTGTGGCTTTTTTTGTTTTCAATATATTCATTTACCCAAATCCAGTCTTGGATTGCAATACTGACTATATACCATCCTTCGAGGCACCAAGCCTAGCC
>JAYUTD010000195.1:0-5146 GCA_043755305.1 Saprospiraceae bacterium | reverse complement strand
ATTTGAAATTGCGATTTAGGGATCAGTTGGATTTACTTATTAGGGAAGGGAAAATATAATATTGGAATTAGAGCTAAATCATGCACCATTAAATTTATTTGACAACCCATGCAAAAACTTTGTCTTTCAAAAATCTAGCAATTAGCTACATAAAATAGATAAGTTAAATGGATTGAATAGAGAAAGAACAAGATTTAATATTTGTACTATATTCATTTTTTCTTTATATTTGTACATTATAATGTACAAAACAATAAATTATGAAGTCTATTACAGTTTCAGATTTTAGAGCAAATATCAAAACACATCTTGATGATGTTTCGGAAAATTCAGAGATCATTGTAATACCTAGAAACAATGTAGCTGAGGATGCTGTGGTTGTGATGTCTATTGCAGAATTCAATAATCTTGTGGAAAATGACTATATCACTGCTTCACAAAAAAATGTTGACAGACTGCGAAAGTCATTGAAACAAGCCAAAGAAAATAAAACCAGACCAGTAAATATGGAAGCTTTTCTCTCATGATTGTTGAGTTTACAGATATAGCCTGGCAAGACTTATCCTATTGGCTTGAAAATGATATTGAGAAAGTTTATAAAATAAAGGAACTTATAACTTCAATTAAACAATCATTTGACAAGGGACTTGGAAAACCCGAACCATTAAAACATGAATTTCATGGATGTTGGTCTAGAAGAATTACTTTAGAGCATCGGCTTATCTACAAAATGGAAGGTAAAAAAGGGAAAAATCAAAGGTGTATTATTTTACAATGTAGATATCATTATTAGATCTTAAGTGTGATCTTTGTATAAGATATTATTCTTACCTATTCCCCCACATACTGAAACTCCAATCTTCTACTCTGCAAATCTGCATCCACAAGCTTGACCATGACTTTATCACCCATGCCTATTTCATGACCTGTTCGATGACATATTGCCTTCAATTTTGATTCGGCAAGCTTATATCTTTCTTCCATGCTTGAAAATGGTACCATGCCTTCAGAATTGCTTTGTTTTAGCTCAACAAAAAAACCTTTTTCTATCATACCATTGACCTGCCCTTCAAATACTTCTCCTACATGCTCCATCATGTATTCCACTTGCTTGTACTTGATTGATTCTCTTTCTGCTTCAGCCGCTTTGATCTCTTGCTTGGAAATGTGTTTGCATTTTTGTGCCAACGCAGAGGCATCTGCTCTTTTTATTTTATCTTCCAGATTGTCGAACAGCAATCGGTGTACCAGCACATCGCTGTATCTTCTGATCGGTGATGTGAAATGGGTATAATACTCAAATGCCAGTCCATAATGGCCAATGTTTTTGGTGCTATACTCAGCTTTTGCCATCGTACGGATAGCCAACGGAGCCAGTACTTTTAATGATTCGTCAGTTTCTACCGCCTTGGCAAGATTATTAAAAGATGCAGCGATATGCTGAGGTGTGTCTATTTTCATTTTATACCCCATTTCACTGGCGTACAAAGCGAAATCTGCCAATTTTGATGGATCAGGCAAATCATGAGTCCTATACACAGAAGGCACTTCAGGGATGCCTTTTTTAGCCATGTACTTCGCTACAGATTTATTGGCCAAAAGCATAAAGTCCTCTATCAGTAGATGGGCATCTTTTCTCTCTTTAATGAATACTGCTATGGGTTTTTGGTTTTCATCCAATTGAAATCTGATTTCTTCACTATCGAAGTTGATTGCGCCATTATTGAATTTTTCTTTTCTCAGTTTATGGGCTATAACATTGACATTTTTAAGTTCAACAGCAAGGTCGCCTTCCCCAGTTTCTAATCTCTCCTGCGCTTCTTCGTATGTAAACCTTCTCTCCGAATGAATTATGGTACGACCAAACCATTCATCGACAATTTTATACTTATCGTTGAATGTAAATACCGCTGAAAATGTATATTTATCCTGATTGGGATTAAGAGAGCAAAGATCGTTGCTCAATTTTTCAGGCAGCATGGGCAGACATCTGTCTACAAGGTATACAGATGTCGATCTCAGGTAAGCCTCTTTGTCCAAAGCCGTGTTTTCTTTGAGAAAATAAGTGACATCTGCTATGTGCACACCAATTTCCACATTGCCATTTTCCAATACCTGGTAGGAAATAGCATCGTCAAAATCCCGGGCCGTTTCCGGATCAATGGTAAAAGTGAGGATATTTCTGAAATCTCTTCTTTTGGCTATTTCTTCTGCTGTGATTGCACCATTTATAGCTTCAGATTCTTGGATGACTTCTTCCGGAAATTCCAAATCAAAACCTGCTTCAAGAAGTATGGATTGCATCGCTACTTCATTGGCACTTACATTTGCCAACACAGTATTGACCTTGCCCCATATCGCTTTATTTTGGCCTGAACCCCAGGATATAATTTCTACCACTACTTTACTGCCATCTTCTGCTTTATTGAGGTCAGTATTTTTGACATGTACTTCCGGAAACCTGTTGGAAGCATCCGGATATACCGTAGCGAAATTTTTTAATTTTCTGATTGTACCCAGCACATGAGTCAGGCCTCTTTTTACAATCTCTATTACTTTTCCTTCAGGTCTTTTGCCAGAGGATTTGCTCATTAGCTCGACTTTGACCGTATCTCTATTCATGGCATTGCCCATAAATCTTTCAGGTACATATACATCACTATCTTCCCCTTCAACCACGATAAATCCTGCACCTGTCCTGGTAAGGTCAACCCGACCTGTGACATATCGACTCCCACCGCTATTTTTACCGGCTTGCTTGCCTTTGGAAATTAAATTTTCTTCAGAAACATAGTCCTTATTCCATTGAAAAAAATCTTCACCGGCTTCAATTAGCATAGATTTTTTTGCCAGCGATTGGATGGTATGATTGACACTGTCTTTGCTGTTGCCGATTTTTAATTTTTCAATCAAAGTCCTGGCGTTGTATTTTTTTTTGGAGTGTTCTGAAAAAAGATTTACCACCTGCTGGGCCAATTGGCCAACAGTTATTTTTTTTCCTTTGTTGTTGATATGTTGAGAACTTCTTTGCATGATTATTGCTTAAATATATAATGAGTTTTGATGGTCGTTTCTGGTATGAAGAGTAATAAATTTCTTAAAATACAAACCGGCTGCCGACCCAAAAATAAATCCTCCAATATGAGCCCACCAAGCCACACCTTCAGTTGCTTCCGATTTGATGGTTGTCACTGAACCAATTCCTGACAACATTTGCTGTACAAACCACAGGGCTAAAAATATCCAGGCACTCATCATGATACTCCTGAAAAGGAAAATAACCAAAACTTTGATTTGGGATTTGGGAAACATTACCATATATGCACCCATTACTGCTGAAATTGCTCCACTTGCACCCAATGATGGTATATAGCCGCTGCAGATCAGTGTATCCGTAGACTGACAATTCAAGCATGGCTGGCAACAATTTAGTATGCTTGTATTGCTTTCGTCTATCATAATGTGAGCCATAGAGGCAACAAAGCCTCCCATCAAATAAAAAACTATAAATCTGCTATGCCCCACAACAGCTTCTATATTGTCTGCAAATACCCAAAGAAAAAGCATATTGCCTAGTATATGCATATAGCCCCCATGTAAAAATAGACTACTCAGTAAAGTATAAAAATCTTTGCCTTCTTTAATATGTTGCGGTATAATAGCGTATTCACATACAAGGTTACCTGGTGTCGAAAGTTGAACAATAAAAACGATAAGATTCAAAGCAATAAATCCGTAAGCAAAGATAGGCCTGAAATTGCCTTTCACCTGTGTATCACCTATCGGAAAAATCATGCTTTTGTTTTTTTATCTTTCTTAAATGACAGCGCTACAGTCATTTGCCAAGCAAAGATAATAAATAAAGCCATATTTATAATGCCGAATTCTCTATTTGACTCAGAATAGAATAGGACCCGCATTTGTTCTGTAAAGGGTCCTTTATTAACTATGAAGAAAAAGGTACGATGAAAGTCAAGCCTATTTACTTCATTTTATAACCGTCACATCACCTATATAATGCTTAATTTTACCACTTCCAGTTATGGCCTCAGCGTAATAAACATAAACACCCGGACTCAAGGCTTTGCCATTTATATTTGCATCCCATATAATTTTACCATCTTCAGGTCCTGCAATAAAAACTTTTGATCCCCATCGATCGTAGATGCTTATCCTGCTTAAATTGTAATCACTTGTACTCAGAATTGTCCAAACACTGTTTTCATTGTTTGAATTGAGGTTAATAATGTTTGGAAAAACAATATCGCGTTTTACATTATTTGCATTTAATTTAAATACAACATTCTGAGTGCAACCATTGGAATCGCTAAGTAAAAGTTGGTATTCCTGGGAGTCAACCGGATTGAGAAAAGTGACGTCAAGACAATCATCACAGGACAAGTATGTATCTGGTACCCATTGAATATTGGATGGCTGTGGAGAGACTTTTAAATTTAGTTGCTGGTTTTCTCCTTTGATAACATCAATGGTGTTGCTTGACAATTCATAAGGCTGCGGTGCATTTGCAGCTTTGACAACCACAGTGTCTTTGTAATAACAACCTTCCAAGCTGGTAAGTTCAATTTCATAGCTGCCGGGCTTCAATGGTGCAACAATAAATGGAAGTTTATCTATTGCATATACAACTCCATCTATTTTGAGCGTGTATGTATCACAACCTTTAATTTCGTTGACAACAATGGAGCCATTTTCACTATCCAAACACACCTCGTCTTTTTGATTGATATCAACCAGGTTGAATGTCGTATTGATAAAACTAAGTATTACATAAGCAATCGAATCGCAGCCTGTGCTACTTGGCATGCTCAGTTCTATACGACCATTTGGTTTATTTATATCAAAAACAAAATTCTCTATTTTAAATGAATCAGAAGGCAGTATCATTTTTCTGATTGTATCTACCCTCAAGGGATAAAAATTGACGATAACGTTGATTGTGGAATCGCATCCTTGTACAGAAGCTTTTGTTAAAACCAGAGTACCACTTGGATTTTTCCGATCAAATCTTTTGCCATTTATGATTAAGCTGTCTTCATTGCATAATGTTGTGTCAAGATTTGAGCTAGCGATAGGTAGAATGTTGAGCTTGATAAAGATTGTTGAATCACACCCAGATTTAGCCCCA
>JAYUTD010000194.1:0-5163 GCA_043755305.1 Saprospiraceae bacterium | reverse complement strand
AATTTAACACTGTATTGAAATTGATTTTTTTAGAGTCAAATCTTTGCTCCTCCAATACAAAAGCGGATGATTTTCCTGTGACACTGTTTCCAGGTATGCCATTGACATCATTGTAAGTCTCAATGTTAATTCTATTGGCGCCATACATTGCGTCCCAATTGATCTGTCTTGCACTTTCATTTGCAGCTAAGTATTTAAAAACTTCCTTTTTACTTTCTTCCGTATCCTGAGCTGAAGGTAGTTTTTTGTAGTAATCAGGCCTTGGGTCTGCTGCTCGGAACCAGTTTAATCGGGTATTGGCATTTTTACCAAATTGGTAGCCAATCGCGGTCATTAATTTAGTGGACTTGGATATCGCAAAGTCATGTCTTAAGGATACAATTGGTTGATCTATGCGGTCTTCCCGGCTGTTTCTCACTTGTCCATTTTGGTAACCCCAATTGGCGTTGTAAAAATTATCGCCGGCTATATCATACATTTCCTGCACAGCGGCAGTTGTCTTCCCTCTTCTTAAGGGAGCACCTAGTACCATTAAGCTAATTTGGTGCTTATCGTTTAACTTGCGGTCCACGGCTGCATAATAGCTGTAAGAGTCAAAGTGTGTTCCTTTAATATAGCCTGAGTTACCCCATCTTTTTGATACAGAAAAACTATATGCCCAGCCGTTGTCTTGCATTCCTGTAGACTTTGTAAGCATAGCTCTATGAGCAAAAGACCGATTGCTGTTTGAGTAACTTAACCTGGTTTGTACCCTCTGAGAAGAGGCCCTCATGTCTATAAATGTAGCTCCTCTCAATCCTCCGAAGGAGAACTCATTGTTTCTCAAAGAAAGAATATTGGTTTGGGATCGGGTTACATCATTAAGTCCACCCCAACTATTGAATAAAAGTCTGCCATCGTCCAAATCATTAATGGCCATTCCATTGATAAATGTCTCTGTATCCTCGTTGTTATACCCTCTGGCCCTGAATCTTCCGGTTCCAAGATTAAACGCAGCTGCTTCTTCAAATGGGTCTCTGCTGGAAGAAAGCACACTGGAGACAGATTGTGCATTATCGTCAGTGATTTGTTGCAAATCTTCAATAGAAACAACGGCTATATCATCATTGCCAGCGGTGGAAGCAGCTTTAATTTCCTTTGCAATGACATCACCCAGATTGATATTATCCTCTTTCATTTTAATTGAAATAGGTTCAATTTTAAATTGATCATCTGATAAGACGATTGTGTAATCTCCTTTTTTTAAGTTATAAAACTTAAAATTGCCACTAGGGTTGGTGGTCACTTGTTTATTCGTGCCTTCTATGGTGAGTACTACGCCTGCAAGTGGAATTTTTTCCTCATTCAATACACGTCCTTTTACCATCTGTGCAAAGCTTAAGGAAATATTAATTGTTAAAAAAAGTATGACTAAAATAGACTTATGTCGTCCTATCATGTGTTGTATTTAAATTGTGGTGCAAAAATAATCAAATATTGCCAATTCGCAGCATTAAAAAATTGTAAAACAATGGCTTAAACATGGAAATTATTAAATACATTATTAACTTCGCAAAAAATAAATAGATGGTGAAACATTCATTTTTGGCTTTAATTTGTGTCTTTTTATTGAAAATCAATGGGTTGGCTCAGGATCAATACAAGATGATTGCAGTCGGCTTTTATAATCTTGAAAACTTGTTTGACACAGAAAATGATACTACCATCAACGATGAAGATTTTTTGCCTGAGGGTAAAATGGGTTGGACAAAGGAAAGATATGCAGAAAAACTCACCAATATGTCTTATGCTGTATCACAAATTTCATTGGATCATACTAAATCAGGATTGTCAGTATTTGGTGTTGCTGAGATCGAAAATAGAAAAGTATTGGAAGACTTGGTAGCGCAGCCAAGTCTCGCAGCCAGGAATTACAAAATTGTGCATTACAATTCACCTGACAGAAGAGGTATAGATGTAGGATTGATTTACAATCCCACTCATTTTATACCATTGGAATCCAGACCGATACCCTTATTGGTATATGAAAATGAGAAGCGGGAGTATACCAGGGATATTTTATTTGTGAAGGGTATATTAGACGGAGACACGATCTATTTTATGGTCAATCACTGGCCTTCGAGAAGAGGCGGCGAGGAAGCATCTGCTTACAAACGAAATAAAGGAGCGCAAATTTGCAGAGAGATTATCGATTCACTTTACAAAGTAAATCCACTTTCCAAGGTCGTAGTCATGGGCGATTTAAACGATGACCCAACAAGTATAAGCATCAAAAATTATTTAAAGGCAAAGGAAAAATTTAGTGATTTAAAGCCCGGTGATGTATTTAATCCTATGGCTGACTATTACCGAAGAGGCATAGGTTCTAATGCTTACAGGGATTCCTGGAGTTTGTTTGACCAATTGATGTTTTCATGGGGCCTTACTACTAAAGAGGGTACAGGGTACCATTTTCAAAAGGCCTTTGTATTTAATAAAAAGTTTTTGATACAAACCTTAGGCCAATACAAAGGGTATCCATTTAGGACATTTTCATTCGACACTTACCAATCCGGGTATAGTGATCACTTTCCTTCCTATGCCTTATTGGTTAAAAAGGTATAATAAAAAATATCTTTTAAAACCCTGGAAAAAGAGAGAAATAGAGAATAGTAAAAATAAAAAAGTCCTGCTAAAATCAACTCCGATTTTGCAGGACTTTTTATTATTGATTATCAAAATATTTTGGTCAAATAAAGGATTTGATTTTATTTGGCCGAATAGCCCATCATTTTTGCATTATTAGTTGCAGTTGCTTTAGAGGAAAATCCTTCTGAAGATTTACCTACAATCTTGCCATTGGCATTGGTTGCTCTCCATCTGAATTCACCTTTTTTATCAGCGTAAAACTCCCATTTTTGTGTACCGGTGGTCAATGCCTTCACGTTGTTACTAGCATTAGTTTTTGAAGCGAAGCCTTCTGAACTACTTCCAACAATCTTACCATTTGACGAAAGTGCTCTCCATCTGTGTTCACCCTTTTTGTCTAAGTAGTAATTCATTTTTAAGTCTGCCATTTTTTAAATAGTTTAATGGTTAATTAATGAACAAATATAGCGATAAATTACATATTCAATAAATTATTATAGGTAAAATGATAAAAATACAATTTTTATGTATCAAAGCATTAAACATTATTTAATTCTATCTAAGTCTATCCATAGACTTGACAAGCTTTTCGTCTTTACCGATAAATCTCATGGCAAGAGCAGAGCATGCTATTGACACCAAAGGTAGGAAGGTACCCGCTTTTTCTGTAAGCCCAGCGCCTTGTACATTACCATTCTGTTCATTGTACAGAAGTAGAAATGCAATGACAGGAAGTAATACAGACAATATCAAGGTCAATAGGCTAATTTTTAATTGAAGCACTCTCTTATTGTATAAAAAGAGGCTGACTATTGCGGCCATAGCACCGGCTACAGTCAGGATAAGTAATACTATGTGGTCTTGAACTTCATATACATTATCTGCCAATAATGCCGGAACAGGCGCATTGCTTTGGGCAAAATCCGTAGCGAACTGACCAAGAAAGCCAAAAGAAGCAATCAAAAGAAATAAACTTTGAATTCGTTGAATCATCTATAAAGTATTAATTTTGAATCAAAATTACAAAAAAATCCTACTATCAGTAAGTCAATTTAATTTTAACGTTTAATATTTAGAGATATATGCAATTTAGTTTTTGGGAATACAACCACTACAATACTGCTGAGGCCTGCGTAATCATTGGTGCAGGAATTGTCGGCCTGAGCACCGCTCTTGAGATAAAAAAAAATAACCCTCTACAAAATGTGGTGGTGATTGAAAAATATTTTCCACCGCAAGGAGCCAGCACTAAAAATGCGGGGTTTGCCTGTTTTGGAAGTGTAACCGAACTAATGGATGATCTTGTGTATATGATAGAAGCAGAAGTAGTCGAAATTGTAGGCATGAGATGGAAAGGCATACAGTTGTTGAAAGAACGTCTACACTTAAAAAATATAGCTATCGAATTCAATGGAGGTAAAGAATTGTTTTTGAAAAACCATTTTGTAAATGAAAAAGACATCGACAAGTGTAATGGTATAATGGAAATGGCAACGGGTGTATCCAAATATTTTGCCATTGGCAGTAATACTCATTTCCCTTCATTAGACAAGCAGTGTGTCTTCATGTCCAATGAGGGGCAACTCAATGCGATGAATATGATGGATGCATTTCATACACTGGCCGTAGAGGCAGGTGTGAAATTTTTATATGGCCATGAAGTGTCGGATATTAATTTCAATCAACACAGTATTACAATAGGAGGAGAGATCAATCTTGAATATGAAAAACTATTTATTTGTACCAATGGATTTACGACAAAATTGCTTCCGGAGTGCGAAGTGATACCTGCCCGAAACCATGTGATGGTAACCAATGAAATAAAAAATTTATCCTGGAGTGGCGTCTATCATTTTGACAAGGGGTATTACTATTTTAGAAGGGTAGGCAATAGAATTCTTTTGGGTGGCGCCAGAAATTTAGATATTGTCGGGGAAACTTCCGCTGAATTTATTTTCAATGAAAATATAAAATCAGAACTTAAAAGATTTTTAAATGAAGTAGTTGCTCCGGGACACAATGCATTTCCTGAATATTGGTGGACGGGAATATTGGGCATAGGCCCATCCAAGTATCCGATCCTCAAGCAAATCAATGCAGATGTATATATAGGTGTAAGGCTTGGTGGCATGGGAGTTGCGATTGGTAGTTATATGGGGAAAAAGTTGGCGGAGATGGCTTTTGCTGAAATGTAGTCATTGAAGATTGTTCTCTGGATTTTAGCAGTATATGTTATATTATATGTGCATTGCCTATGTTGTAAAATAGGTGCAGGTGTTATGTATAAATGTGGATATGCTTAGCTGAAATTCAAAATAAAAATTTTGTAAAATTGAATTTTTTTTTGCATTGAGCTAGATCAATTTTATAAATAGTTGATATTTAAAGAATTGATTTTATTTTTTGCGACTGTTTTGGGAGACAACTCTCTTTTTCTGTCTGACAAGTGTCAGACAAGTGTCAGAAATGTGTCTGACACCTTTCTGACAGGGATGGCTTTTGAGGGATACGATATAGCCATATTTATACACCTCC
>JAYUTD010000193.1:0-2051 GCA_043755305.1 Saprospiraceae bacterium | reverse complement strand
CCAATTATTAAAAAAGTAATATTGAAAAATGTGAGTTGCCACTCCAATCCCATTTCTGTAAAAGCATGGGCAGAGGTGTCACCTAATATACCACTTCTGGTTAATAAGGTAGAATATACTATCAATAAAAAGCCAAAAATGTAAAACAAAAAGCTGGATTTCAATCCATGTCCTGTAGCATTGGCTATCAAATTGGAATGGATGCCGGCAACTAAAATTATCCATGGAACTAGCGAAGTATTTTCAACCGGGTCCCAAGCCCAGTAGCCTCCAAATGACAAAGCTTCATATGCCCAAATAGAACCCATGATAAGTGCTATTCCAAGGATAGCAGCACTCATTAAAGCCCATTTTAAAACCGGTCTGAGCCACTCTTCATAGGTCTTTGTCCACAAAGCGGCGACTGCATAGGCAAAAGGCACCACACTCAATGCAAATGAACAAAAAACGGTTGGCGGATGAATGGTCATCCAATAATTCTGCAAAAGTGGGTTTAGCCCTCTTCCCTTTATTAAGCTCAAATAATCTGCGTTGCTAAATATAGGCGCAGGATTCATATCTCTCAATAAGGTCATAGGGTTGCTTCCTATCTTATAAATTTCATCAAAAACATTAAGATGAATACCAAGTATCATAGAATTCAGCCATACCTCTGTTAATGCCACCATGGCCATTACAGGTGCGTGCCATTTATCATTGTTGCGTATCAATAAAAATCCAATAACCACATGCCAAAACATCCATAAGAGAAAACTACCTTCCTGACCTTCCCAAAAGGCAGACAAAATATACTTCATAGGAAGTTCCTTGGATACATGATCAAATACGTAACTGTACTCGTAATGGTGATTGATCATGGCATAAAACATGGTAGCCAACAATGAAAATATGGCTAAGCCATGGATCCAAAATGCGGTCTTACCAATTGATTTCCATGATTGTTCGTCAACGGTATTGCGCTTTAGCGTAGAAATAGTATAGGAGACAAAAGACAATAATGCGGCAATAAAGCTACCAAAAATAAAGGCTTTGCATAAATGGCCTATCCATAATGCTTCGCCAACATAGATTATTTTATCCATAAATTATCCTTTGCTAATGTTGATTTCTTCTTGCTTGTACTTTGATGGACACTTCATCAATATCTCATCTGCATAAAATTGGCTGCCTTTCATTTTCCCAGTCACTACTATTTGTTCTGAGCGTTCAAAATCCTGCGGTTTCGCTTTTGCAAGTACGACTTCCTTCTCTGTGCCTTTATCGTCTAATAGATAAAATTTAAATTCATTAGGATTATTTAATGGATCGTAAGAAGTTGGTTTTTCCTTATTCAATTTGCCCACTACTTTTACTCTGTCACCGGATGAAATCGCTTCTTTAAAATTGCTGTATGTGCTCACATCTTTTGAAGCATTCATAAATATAAGAATTGCAGCAGCTACCATAACCAGACCAAGAATAGAAATCTTATTCATCTATTTGCGTATTTTATACTAATGTATAACGCAAAAATAGTGATTTTTGATCAGAATTTTGTCAATAAATTACATATTCCATGCTATTTAGAATTATCATTGGGCAGGCTTTGAAAGAATTCCAAAACATTTGAATAGATGCTGGAACTTACTATTGTATATGGATGGCACGATTGATTACAAAATAAAATTGTTGAAATGCTAAAATTTTAAAATTTAGTCCTACATAATAGTTGAATAATTATTGAATAGTAGTCTGTTTAATTGAAAATCCCTGCACAAACCTTGGATTATGCAGGGATTTTGAAGTTTTAAAACGGTAAATTATACAGTTCTACTTTGTCAAAATTATTTTTTTAATGATACGTTGTAATCCATTGGTAAATTCAACAATGTACACCCCATTAGACTGCTCAGACATATCAATGGTAGCAGATCTGCCCAGGACTTGTTGTTGATTGATCAATTTACCCATTGTATTGTACACTTTCATTTTATTGAAATTTACTGCTGCTTGCTTCAATTCGATATAAAATGAAAGTGTACAATACAATGGGTAAATTGATCAATCAACAA
>JAYUTD010000192.1:0-2052 GCA_043755305.1 Saprospiraceae bacterium | reverse complement strand
ATCCTCATCGTGAAAATAGAGCTTGCGCTACCATGTCATTTTAAGGACGGCAAAGGTAGGAAATAAAATTAAATAAATTGTGAAAAAAAAGCTTTTTGGCAAGAGATTTGAGAAAAGACGAAAAATTGACGAAATTTCGGGGATTTTGTGGGTGTTTTTGATATTGAAATATGAAAACGGAAGAAATGGCAGAGAATATTTTATTATAATCTCAAAAAAGGAAAAAGGGCTACAAAAAATTGTAACCCTTTTTCCTTCCGTCATTATTACGTTGCTTATTACTTTGCAGTATCATCAGCAGCTTTTACAGCTTCCTCTTTTACGGCTTCTACAGCATCGTCAGATTTGCCAGTAAGTTCTTCAAACTTATCTTCGGCTTTTTCTTTTAAATCTTCGGCTTTGTCTTTAGCAGCTTCCCAAGCATCTTCAGCTTTGTCTTTCACATCTTCCCATACATCGCCTGCTTTTTCTGCAAGTTCTTCAGCCTTGTTTTTTAATTTGTCGAAAAAGCCTTCTTCTTCTTTGATTATTTCTTCGCTCATGTTTATTGTTTTTTGTGGGGTTTAATAATTGCATAAAATTATACTCTTTTTTTTATACAAACATTACCAATTATAAAATTTTACCAAATTCTTGCTCTTTGCTCTGGCTTTAAATACATTGCGTCGCCTTCTTTTACTCCAAAAGCTGTATAAAAAGGATCAAAATTTACCAATGGTCCATTTATACGAAACATTTCGGGCGAATGCGGGTCGGTATTTAAACGGCTGCGCATTGTTTCTTCTTTGTTTACAATTCTCCAAATTTGCGCAAAGCCTAGGAAGAAACGTTGATCTGGGGTAAATCCATCTATCTTGGCGGTATCTTTCCCCTGCTTGGTCATTTTAAATGCATCGTACGATATGGCCAAACCTCCAATATCTGCAATATTTTCTCCTTGTGTTAATTCTCCATTTACATGTATGTTATCAAACATTGTATAAGCACTGTATTGTTTTACAACGCCATTTGTTTTTACTTTAAATTTTGCATTGTCATCTTTGCTCCACCAGTTATTCATATTTCCTTTTTCGTCGTACTGGCTGCCTTGGTCATCAAAACCATGTGTCATTTCATGGCCTATTACCATGCCTATTCCACCATAATTTATGGCATCATCTGCATTTGCATCAAAAAATGGGAACTGTAAAATACCTGCTGGAAAAACAATTTCGTTGTTTGTTGGATTATAATAAGCATTCACCGTAGGTGCTGTCATTCCCCACTCTGTTCTGTCCACATCTTTTCCAATTTTGTCTGTACTTTCTTTTATATCGTGCTTTCTTATGCTTTGTACATTTGCAAAAAAGTCGTCTTTGCTAATGGTTATATCATCATAGTTTTTCCATTTAGATGTGTAACCAATTTTTTTCATAAATGCATTTAGTTTTACAATAGCACGCTTTTTTGTGGTATCACTCATCCACTCATTTTTCATTATTCTGGCAGAAAAAGCTTTGCTTAAATTTTCAATTAATTCATTCATTCTTTTTTTAGCATCTTCTGTAAAATATTTTTTTACATACAATTGTCCTGCAAGGTCACCAAGCCCAGCATCTACTTTTTGTACCATTTTTTTCCATCGAGCACTCTCTACTTTTTGACCACTAAATATTTTGCTAAAATCAAAGGATGCATCTCTAAAATTTTTGCTCAAGCTTGATGCATTGCTAGCAATGTATCCAAATTTTATTTTGCTTTTCCAAGCATCTATTGGCTTGGATGTTAATAAGGTGTTTAATGCAGCGTAATAACCCGGTTGGGAAACATTCACACTATCAGGCTTTACTTTCATTTCTGCAAAGAATGCGTCCCAGTTTACATTTGGTTGCGTTTTTTGTAAGTCAGCTACACTTAATTTATTGTAATTTTTTTGTGGGTCACGGGTTTCGGCTGGTGTGCGGTGGCTTACTGCCATATCTGTTTCTAAGGCAAGTATTGTAGCTGCATTTTTTGAAGCAGTAATAGAATCTGCCCCTGTATATAAAAACATTTTTGTAGCATACTCTATCA
>JAYUTD010000191.1:0-2052 GCA_043755305.1 Saprospiraceae bacterium | reverse complement strand
GTCGGTGCAAAATATCCGGTAACTTGATAGCCCCAAGATGGCTCATACGGATGCTCCATTACAGGCATTAATTCTACATGTGTAAATCCCATCTCTTTTACATATGCAACCAATTCCTTAGCCAACAATTTATAGCTAAAAGGATGGCCATCGCTATGCTTACGCCATGAGGAAAGATGCACTTCGTAAATACTATAAGGACAATTTAACTCATTTTTTTGGGCACGATTATTTAACCATTTTTCATCTTTCCATTTATAGTTTGATATATCCCATACAATAGAACTATGCGCAGGCGGTGTCTGAAAATGAAAAGCAAAAGGGTCAATTTTGTCAAACTTTAGTCCTCTGTTTTTTGATACTATCTGGTACTTATACAATGCACCCTGTAATATACCCGGGACGAATCCTTCCCATATGCCAGAGCCATCCCATCTGGGCAAGAGTTCGTAGTTTTCGCCCACCCATTCATTAAAGTCACCTATTACAGACACAGATTCTGCAGCTGGGGCATATACTGCAAATTGGCACCCTTTTTCACCATCTAATTCTATTAAATGTGAGCCAAGCTTATTATACAATTTGGTATGTTTACCCGATTTAAATAAAAAAATATCAAAATCTGTAAGTAAAGAATGTATTTTAATAATTTTGCTCATGCTGTCATTAGTTTACCCAAATATATAATATTTATTTCAACATAATACGTATCACAACAGATACAATTAAAAATACCTGCTTTTTTTTTCAGCCTCTTTGCTATCCTTTAAAATAATCTGTAAAACTTGTTTATGCATAAGTAACAATCAAACATATTCCAATTAATGTTAAAGTAAATTGACTGATTGTTAAACATTAATATTTTCATTAATGTGTAATTGATAATTAAAATTTTACATTTTACAATAGCACATGTTCTTTTATTAAAATTAATAGATCTGCTATTTGGTCTATTTTTATTTCATGCTTTTTTAAACCGCCATTTTTACCTATATTTGAGCTCTTATTTAAATATGCACAGATTATGATGTTTACAATAAATATATATGTCAAATTTGCACTGATAGTCATATTGTTGCTTGGTGGCATTGGTTTATCTTTTGTTTATGGTATTGGATATACCTGGATAATGATTGTGTCGGGTTTGATATTATTGGCGAGCTACTTTTTACTGGGTACTGTAAATTCTACAGGTGCAAAATTTCAAGCAATGGATATTGCTGCTGCTGAAAAGCAACTTGGCCTAACTTATTACCCAAACTTACTTTATGGCCCTATAAAAGGCATATATTTCTTGCTAAAAGGATCAATAGCTGCTCAAAAAAAAGACAACAAAGCAGCTGAGGAAGCGCTTACGCATGCCTTAACATTAGAGATGCCTTCTGACAACGAAAAAGCTATGATATATATGCAATTGGTAGGCATCAATATGGGTAAGCAAAACTGGCCCGGAGCACAAGTGTATTTGTCACAGCTTAAAAAACTCAATATCACTGAAAAAATGATTAAGGAACAAATAGTTGAGATGGATAAAGCAATGGCCAGTAGAGGCAACATCAATCTTGCCAGGTCTATGGGTAAGTCAGGTATGCAACAAATGATGAGAATGGGCGGCGGGAGTAAAAAAAGAAGACCATTAGGTAGATAATAATCACCTGTATTATAACCACGATTGCAAATTTAGATGACTGAGCAAGAAAAAATCAAATCCCATATCCATATAAAAGGAGCTCGGCTCAATAATCTAAAAAATATAGAGCTCTTCATTCCTAAGCAGCAATTGGTGGTAGTGGTTGGCTTGTCGGGGTCAGGCAAATCTTCACTTATCATTGACACTTTATATGCTGAAGGACAGAGAAGGTATGTAGAAAGTTTGTCTTCCTATGCCCGCCAATTTCTCGATAGAATGAAAAAACCTGAAGTAGATTTTATAAAAGGCATTTGTCCAGCTATTGCCATTGAGCAAAAAGTAAGTTCATCCAATGCCAGATCTACCGTCGGATCACTTACTGAAATTTATGATTATTTGAGACTATTGTATGCCAGAATAGG
>JAYUTD010000190.1:0-5180 GCA_043755305.1 Saprospiraceae bacterium | reverse complement strand
CTCCCAAATCTAAAACTACAAAATGTAATCCCAATTTTTTGAGTTCGTCCTTAACCAACATTTTACAACGTGCACTCACCATATATTTGATGAATAATTTCAAGTTTATTTATTTTGTTATGAATAAACCTAAAGCTAAGGATTTACTGCGTGACTTTATTGTTAAATTAATGCTATAAGTTACACAATTCACTGTTATTGAGTAAAAACTTGGTCTTTTTGTGGAATTTAGGCCAATTAATCCAGATTTGTAAAGCATTGGTTGCTCATTTGGAATAATTTTAATGTAGAAGTCATAAACTGAAAATGAAGCTTATAGCTGACATTATTGGATTTCTATGTTGAATTGTTTTTGTCCTGTAAGTAGTAAGAACCGTTGGCATTTTAGCAACATGAATTTTTCAGAAAATAATTTGAAAACTAATTCTTTATTACATTGCGCTATGGTATCTTAGTATAAAGATGCCTAATGCAAAAAATACAATAAAGCAAAATGCAAGGCAAAGGCCTGCAAGTGTAAGTACTACTCTTTCAAATGGACTTGCCAATGGTTCTTTTTTTCCGCTATGCTGCTTGAATGTGCTGAGGATAGTGGCAACAGAAATAACTGTGGGTTTTAATATGTATTGCATTAACTTTATATTTTTTGGCATGTGAATTATTTTTTTACCTATTTTTTTATTTTATTTTATTTTCATCTAATTTTTTTTGCTCTTTTTCTTTTTTTTCCTTTTCTGCAAGCTTTTTCTTTTTATTAAAATACCCTTTTAGTAAAAAATTACTTCTTACGGCAACAAGATTTTCATTGAGCCCTTCGGAACTACTCTTAAGATTCTTTAGAGTTTTATCTATATTTTCAGCCATGGACTCGTCCTGGATTAGCCTTCCCAGAGTACCTTTGCCTTTATTGATTTTGATTAAAATTTCTGCCAATTGTTCTGTTATAATCTCAGTATTTGCAGCAGATATTTCAATGCTTGCTATGATAGCGTCGGTCTCTACAGGTTCCCATGAAGAAAGGCTGTTGCCATCTTTTGCGAAAGGAGCATTTGTGCTGCCTTTATTGATTACCAATATTCTATCTCCAATGAGACCATCCGAATTTATGGCGACCTTGCAGTCACTTTTTATCAATCCATCATACGCTTTGTCAATAAGCATATCGACTATAATGGTAGAGTCATTTATTATTTTAAGGTATGATACTGTACCTACATTTATACCGCAAAACCTGATGTTGTTTCCAACTTGCAAGCCACTGACATTGTAAAATGAGGTATTTAGTTTATATACAGGATTAAAAATATTTTTTTGCCTTCCGATTGCAAAAATTGCTATCACAAATAGCAAAACCCCTATTAGTACAAAAAGCCCTAGTCTAAATTTGAAGGCAATTGATTCAGTATTCATCGTAAATTCATTTAAAAAAACTAAATTTATTTTTGTTACATGTTTTTATCACTTTGGCACTTTCTACCATGTAAAGCATCATTGGCATTTATCTACTCTATGCATATGTATTGTTATGCTTTTAATTGTAAAAAGAACGTACCAAAGGGTCTACCTCATTTTCCATTTCAACTCTGGTTCCCTCTTTATAAACAGCTCCATCTTGCAACATTATTATTCGATCTGCGGTAATGGTAGCGCACTTGATATCATGCGTGATAATGATCGAAGAAGTATTGTATTTTAATTTGACTTCATTGATCAAATTGCTGATTTCACTTGAAGTAACCGGATCCAATCCTGTCGTAGGTTCATCGTATAACATAATCGATGGGTTGACAATTATAGTTCGAGCCAAACTTATCCTTTTTCTCATTCCACCGGATAGTTGTGATGGCATTTTATTTAATGTATTGGAGAGTCCTAAATGGTCAAGAACATCATATACCTTATCCTTGATGTCTTTTTCAGTGAAGGATTGGGTCACTCTTCTTAAAGGAAACTCCAGATTTTGTTTTACTGTCATTGAATCATACAGGGCACCACTCTGAAAAAGAAAGCCTATTTTCTCTCTCAGTCGCACCAATTCTATTCTATTCAATTCATTCACTTTTTTACCAAATATTTTAATTACCCCACTATCTGCCTGGATCAAACGCACAATGCATTTAATAATTACAGATTTACCTGTTCCGGATTTACCAAGCATGACCAGATTTTCACCAGCAAAAAGATTAAATGTAATATCTTTCAATACTTCCTGACGTCCAAAGGATTTTTTTAGATTGCTTATTTCTAATACTGCATTGCTATTCAGTTCAACGCTTGATTTTTTACTATTTTGGAGGATTGTATCTTTACTCATTATATCAACATATCGGTAATTTGCACTGCAATCATGTCTACTATGATAACCAAAAGCGAAGCAGTAACGACAGAAGAAGTAGCAGCTTTGCCAACACTTTCTGTACCTTTACCGGCATGAAAACCATTGTAGCAACCTACTATTCCTATGACTGCCCCAAATAGAAATGTTTTAATAACCGCAGGAAAAAAATCGGAAAAATCCACATGACTGAATGCTTGTGCACAAAAAAGTACAAAAGTTACACTACCTCTAATATTTGAAGCTGCCCAACTGCCAAGGATACCCAAAGCATCTGCATAAATCGTCAAAATAGGGATCATGAATATGCATGCCAGCACTCTGGTTACAACCAAGTACCGTATAGGGTTTGCAGAAGAAACTTCCATAGCATCAATCTGTTCGGTTACTTTCATCGAACCCAATTCGGCCCCAATGCCCGATCCAATTTTGCCTGCACATATAAGCCCTGTAATGACGGGCCCCATCTCTCTGATGATGGATATTGCAACCATATTAGGCAACATAGTGACAGCGCCAAAATCAACCAATGTCGGACGAGACTGTATTGTAAGCACTAGGCCCATGGCAGTTCCTGTTAGCGAAATAAGCGGAAGTGTTTTGTATCCTATTTGGTAACATTGTCCGAAAAATTCCCTAAATTCAAATTTTCTAGTAAAAGTCTCTCTGACTATGAGCGTTAAAAACAAGACAATATTAGCTGTTTCAATTATGAAATTGCTTAGTATTTTTGATTTTTCAATTGTTTTTTCGCCTAGTCGGATAGATTGTCTTAAACTAAATTTTTGGTCCAAGTTATCAGGAGTGGGCATGTGTAATAATTTATTTTAATTTCATTAAAACCAATATCCTATAGATACTTGACCGACCGCATTCTTTCCTTTTCCGATCACTGCGATTACGTCGTCGTTCGATACATTAATGAAGCCTTGATTGTATCTAAGTGAAAAAAATATTTTACTTAAATTGTAACTAATGCCGGCGCTCAACCCCGCATCAATTTTCTTAAAACCATTTAAAATGATATCGTTGTTAGCATAATCAGTATATATTGGCTTTTCTATCAAAAAAGATGCAAAAGGACCTACATTTAGGCTTATAGCATTAAGTTGAAACGAGACCGGAATTAATAAATCCACTGAATTCATTTTTATAGATCTACTTTCTCCCAGTGTTGAATAATCTGTACCCTTGGTCGAAAAACTGATTTCAGGTTGTATGGAAAGGAAAGCAGGTATTGCAGTTATATCCAGAAGTAGGCCAAGATGGTAACCATACTTTTCACTGCGTTCGGGTAAATTGTTGAAGCTAATGTTTGATGCATTAAAGCCTCCTCTTATTCCAATTTTTATTTGAGCATGACAAAAACTTGATGCCAATAATAATACCATTGGGATCAGTGTAGAAAATTTATTAAATGGATACATAATTGTTTTTTTAATTAATGAAAAATTTACATTCCGGACTCTGCTTTCGCTTCAGCTTTCATTTTATCGTTGGCATAAATAGCGATTTCAACACGCCTATTGAGAGATCTATTGTATGGAGAGCTATTTGACACTATTGGTTGATTTTCACCAAAACCACTAGCTCTAAGTCTTGCACTGCTTACACCTATTTCGTCGAGAAAATTTGAGACTGTCGTGGATCTTTTGATGGATAATGCGTTGTTGAACTTCCTAGATCCGACATCATCGGTATGGCCTACAATATAGAGATCTGTATCCGGATATTCACTGAGTGTGCCGGCAAATTTCTTCAGGTCTGCTTTATTATCATCATTCAAATACGACTTTCCAAATTCAAATAACATCTTACTATCAAAAGTAACTTTAATGCCTTCACCGATTCTTTCAACTTTTACAGCTTCTCCCAATTCATCGGAAATTTTTTTGGCATGATTGTCCATCTTATTTCCGATGACGGTGCCGACGGCTCCACCAACTACTGCACCAAGAATTGCTCCTAAAACAGTATTGTTACTTTTATTGCCAATAATGCCCCCGATGACCGCACCTGATGATGACCCAATGATGGCTCCTTTTTCCGTTTTGCCAAGTCTTTTTTTGGATTGTGATGCAATAGGATCCACTATACTGAAAATGATCAATGTGATGATCAGAACTGAATTAAAAGTACTCATTTTATTTTTTTAAATTTAAGTTATATAATATATATGCCAAGAAGTTTCAATACAAATGTACGAACACCTCAAACTAAAGCAATTATACTATTTGGTCTGTTTTTTATGAAATTCACTTATCTTCGAATTTATTTTATTTCTTGTATCGCAATTCTCAGTTAAACTATTGAATGTAATTTTACCTGATCATTTTTTGTTTTATTTATTCTATTCAATGTAAGTCTATACGACATATTATTTTGGTAAAATATTTATCACAATCGCACTTAATTTGAAATCCTTTGTGAATTATTTTACTTCAGCTTATTAATCGTGTACCAAGAAATTATTTTCCTGGGTATTGATTTTATGCATTCAAATTTGTAGCTTATGGTAATGCCATTTAATTTATTATCTTTATGTATTTAATGTTGTGCTGAAAGGCCTAAATTGTTTTTTATAATTTTAATATCTATTTCCATGAAGGCTTTGTCATTATCATTTTTTTTGCTATTGTGTAGTGTTAGTTGCACAAAAAAGGCATACAACATTACCCTTAAAGACCATCGAATAATAGAGGGAATAAGAATTGGCTTACCAATATCAACTGCAATAGACATTTTAGATAAAAAATTTATTGTCGAAAAAAAAGTATCTATTCTTCCTGGGGATGATGCCGAAACTGTTGATTATTGGGTGACCAATAGCAAAAAATCAACATTG
>JAYUTD010000189.1:0-2057 GCA_043755305.1 Saprospiraceae bacterium | reverse complement strand
CAATCCTTGTCATCTTTTACATACAATGTGTATTGGCCCACCGGCAATCCTCTAATAGTATCAAACGGTGCATAGTTGATGCCATCCAAAGAAAAAGTATAGTTGAATCTGCTATAATTGTATAAATCTATGGACCCTCGGTTGTCCAGGCAATTGGCAGGATTGACATTAAAGCCAATGTTTTTTTCGATGTCTATACCGGAAAAGCAAAAGGAAAAATTGTCCATAGCAAATCCAAAGCCGCCGCTTACCGTTCTTGTACCTTCAAAGCGCAGGGAATAAATGGCTCCTGTACATCCATCCAAATTGAAGCCAAATGTGGTAGCTATACCATCGCCGGTTCCCGGGTCACCCGCCATGATGGTTTTTGTAAAAATAGGCACATCATTGATATCTCTGGCGTCTACTGTAAACACTTCATCAAAATCCATATCCAAGACAACTGCGGCAACGCTGTCTACCGGATTATTGAATCTTACTATAAGGGGTATGGCTTTTAAATTACTAACCGCTCCGTCGTCTGTTATGAAAAAATTGCCAATGCCCTGGTTGGGCATGGGTGTGTCCCCGCCTATATTGCTGCTGAAAGCTGTAGTAGGACTGCCTACTTTAGCCAAAACAGGAATAGATCCATCCTCCAATTCAAAAGTTACCCCAAATTCTTTGAAAAATTGTTTGTTTATTTTTATGCCTTCTTTAAGGGTTTCCCCTGCCAGCGATTCAAAGTCAATATTGAGGCATTGTTTTGAATCCGGCTGAGCCAATGCAACACATAGGCTCAACTTCACTAAAATGCAATATAGGATTATGTTGTTATTCAAGTGAAAAAATATTGACTTTACAAATCTAATGTATTCTCTCTGATTTTATTCTTATTGAACTGTTAAATGTCCTGTTGTGACAATTTAGCACAATTTTTTATAGCCGCTGTGGAAATATACGGATAAATATGTAGTTTTACTCTGCGATAATACATAGCCTTTTGGGCTCGTGCATTCATTAAAAAACCAATACAATGAAAACCCTTTGGATCTATACTCTACTTTTATTGTTTCCATCGTTGTCCTTTACACAAATAGGAGGCATCCAATACAATTCCAAAGAGGCTACCAACGGATATTCCTTGTTTACCACTTTTAAGGGTACCTATCTGATTGACAATTGCGGCGGTGTAGTAAACAAGTGGGCTGTAACACAAGTGGACAACCATGCCAAGCTTTTGCCAAACGGCAATTTGCTTTTCATGAAAAGCAATACCATAAAAGAATTGGATTGGACCGGCAAAACCATCGTCTCTGTTGTTGCCAATGCCACCGATTTTACCTTAGACTATGAAGTGATCAAACTGCAGAATGGCAACTACCTGTGCGTCGGCAGAAAAACATTTAACTTGGCAGAATTCCAACAGTATGGCTACACTATACCGGGCACCAACCCTGCAGTGTATGACATAGTGATAGAAGTAGATAAATCCACCGGCAATATAGTATGGCGATGGGATTTGATAGACCACGTGATTCAGGATGTAAGTGCTTCCAAAAAAGCCTTTGGAGTGATCGGTGAGCATCCTGAAAAAATAAATATCAATGCTATTGCTACCGTAGATTGGCAAAACTATGAATCCTTTATGATCAATGGCATGGACTACAATGCAGCGCTTGACCAAATAGTACTCAGTGTCAGAAAAATAGGTGAAATAGTAATTATTGACCACAGCACTACTACGGCACAAGCCAAAACAGGTTCCGGTGGCAAGTATGGGAAAGGTGGCGACTTATTGTATCGGTTTGGCAATCCTTACAATTATCGCCGCGGCAGCGAGGCTGACCAGCATTTGTTTTTTCAGCACAACCCCAATTGGATTCAGTACGGGCCGCACAAAGGAAAAATTATTATGTTCAACAATTTGTTTTCTTCCAAGCCCTACTCTTCTGTAGATATCATAGACCCACCAATCAATGCCGATGGCTCTTACAAATTGGGACAAGGCAAGGCTTACCAGCCTTTGAAACCCCAGATAGCCTACAACCCTGAAACCACCAATACGGAGATCCACA
>JAYUTD010000188.1:0-5185 GCA_043755305.1 Saprospiraceae bacterium | reverse complement strand
CTAGGTCAACAGATTTTTTGCCATATCCTGCATTGATTTCTTTAGAATCTGTTTTGTTGAGGTTAGTCACTGTTAATAAATATTCGCTGTTGCAAGCGGTAGGCAAATCACCTTCAATATCTACATCAACATTAAGATTGGCTGTAGCACCTACAGAGAGTATACCCACTTGTCCCAATGAATCATAAAAAGCACACCATAAGGAAGCATCCTCTGGTTTGCCTCTGTCAATGCCCCAACTCGAATTTGTAGCTACGACAAAGGCTCCTTTTGCCCCGTTGGTCTCATTGTATAATTTTCTCATCTTATAGGCATAGGCATAGGACGCAATAGCGTTGGCCTCATTGGCTACGCCATAATCTATAGGCATTAGTTTAACATTCCAATTTACACCGGTAACTCCTATATTATTATTGCCTTTTGCACCTACAATACCAGCAACCGGTGTGCCATGACCTCCGCCGGTATTGACTATACTATTTTCTTCGCTGGCATTCCATCCATTAACATCATCAATGTACCCATTTTCATCGTTGTCAATACCATCGTCTGGTATTTCAAATTTATTTATCCAAAGATTAGGAATAATATCGGGATGAAATATATCTAAACCATCGTCGACCACTGCTACTACAATTTCATCGCCATTTACTGTTATGCCGCCTGTCGTTACATCCCACGCTGCTTCAGCATTGATATCAGCGCCAATCTTTCCGCCTTGAGAGTTTGCCCCGGTATTATTGTATTGCCATTGTCTATTATATAAGCTGTCATTTGGAATAGCACGCAGCGTAATAGTTTTATTTTCTTTAACCAATAATATTTTCGAATGGTCACTAAAATCGTCGATGATACTTCTTTCAGAAAGGCGATCGCTTTTTACTTCCCAAAGATTCATAGGTTCACTGCACAATTGTCTGACAATTGTATTATTTGAATTTCTGTTTTTACTTACTATTGAGGATCGCAGCGACTGGCCTTTTTCTATATGCACTATATATGATTTTTGCCCATTTGAAGCATTGCACACTATAATGCTTATCATTATAAGTAGGGGGATTATTCTCATTTTCCTCATTTTCTTCAAAAGTATAAAATAAATATTATTTGCTTTAATAAACCTTTCTAAATTGTCTTTTAGGGTGTCTTTTTTACTTTTTTGAACCTTTCATTCATTCAGCACCATCAAGGCACTAAATTAGTTAAGATTAGTGGAGAATCTATTTTTAGTGCATTCATTCCATTTCAATCTCATACGGAAATTCTCCTGGGTAGTTTTCATAAAAACCGATTAACTGTAATTTTTTTGGAAGTGCTGCCAATACGAGCAATAATTGATTTACATTTTCAATTTTTTTACCATTGGCTTTAGTAATAATGAATCCTGGTTCTATTTTTGCGCGATCTATTTTGGATTTTCTGTAAACACTTATTACTACAACTCCATCTGCTTTGTTTTTGGACTTTTCAAAAGAATCCTGGTCCCTTAGTTCGAACCCTAAATCTGTAAGTATTTTATCTTTTCTTACAGCTACCAAGTCTGTAGAATTAAGTTGATTGCGAAGTACTGCCACCACGACAGATTTTCTGCCATTCCTGATGAATTCCAGTCTTACTTTATCCCCTGGCTTAAATGTTCCTATCAATTCCATAAATTGAGGAAGGGATTGGATTTTATAATTATTGATGACTGTGATAACATCGCCACTTTGTATGCCTGCATCGAAGGCTGCACCGCCTTTTGTTACTAACGAAACATAAACACCTGCAACTTCAGGAATGCTGAGTTTCTTGGCTCTGTTGTCATCAATGTTCTCCAATTCTACACCGAGCCATCCTCTCTGTACAAAACCATATTGCCTTATATCATTCACCACTTTTTTAGCGAGGTTGCAAGGTACTGCAAACGAAAATCCTTCATAATTGCCGGTAGTTGTCATAATAGCTGTATTTATACCTACCAATTCGCCTTTTGTATTTACAAGGGCGCCACCGCTATTTCCGGCGTTAACAGCAGCATCTGTTTGAATAAAAGATTCTATGCCCTGATTTTCCAGGATATTGATGTTTCTTCCTTTTGCACTCACGATACCTGCAGTCACAGTGGATTGTAATCTAAATGGGTTGCCTACTGCCATAACCCATTCACCTACCTGCAGGCTGTCTGAATTTCCAAAAACAAGATAATCCAGTTCAGTAGCTTCTATTTTAATTAAGGCAAGGTCAGTGTTGATGTCAGTGCCTATTATTTTTGCCTGATATTCGCGATTGTCGTTGAGCATTACTTCTACAACTTCACCGCCATTGATGACATGATTATTGGTAATGATATAGCCATCTGAACTTATTATTACCCCTGAGCCTGTCTCTGCATTGTAAGCGTCTGCCAATAGATTTTGGTCATTCATCTTCCTCTTAGACCTAACAAATACGACCGCTTGCCTGGAATTTTTTGCAGCATTGATAAAATCATTGGGTGTACTGGAGCGAAACATTCGGCCAAGTTTATTGGAAAAGAGCAACTCGTGTTCAGCGGCGTGCATGGCCTTCTTTGATTCTTCCAAATAAATTTTCTGCACCGGATTGATAAACAAAGCATAGATCAATACACCTAGAAAGGCACTTACCATTGAAAGTACACTTAACAGTAAAATATTTTTTGTATTAATAGTCAATTGTCATTTTATTTTAGTGTTTCAATTTGAATTTTTTTTGCTGTACCATTGTCGATTTCAGGTACTTTTTTCTTGTGCAAAGATATAGAGAATTTATTAATATAACTTTAGTTTACGTGTTATGGTTCCCCATACCAAAGCGAGGAATATCAGAAAACAGAAAGCTATCCTCAAATCAAATGTTCTGCTCAAAAAGCCTATCAACACTGGCCCACCTAAAAAGCCTATCATCCCAAATGAGTTTAGAATGGCAAGGCCTTTACCGTGCCCATATCCTGGTATTCTGGTGGAACTGCCATATATAATGGGAGAAGTAAACGATATGCCAAATCCTACCAACGAAAATCCCATAATACTTATTATAGTAAAGGGAAATAAAACAGCGATAGATAAGCCAATGGCTACTGTAATACTGCCAAAAAACAAGATTTTGTTACCACCATATAAGGGCAGAATTCCATCGCCACAAAATCGGCCAATTGCCATAAAAAAAGAGTAACCTGAAAGTCCCCAGCCAATCATATAAGGAGAACATTTAACGACTTCTTTCATATATACAGCAGTCCAATCTGCCATACTGCCTTCTGTGATATTACTGCATATACTTATAAGTACCATCATTATCAATGCTTGGGCAAGCAAGGATTTGGACTCTGTCTCATTGACTTCTTCTTCCAGAGTTGAGCCTAATGGCTTTGGGTCTTTTATTTCATGGATGTCTTTTTTGAAATACAATCCAAGCATACATCCAAGGATGGCCATAATCACCATATGGTGCGGAGGTGCTATGCCATATCCATAACTCGCACTGGCAAGTAAACTTCCTACCATAAGCCCTATGCTAAACATGCCATGGGAAGTGGACATGATATTGATACCATCATTTTGCTCAATAACAGCAGTGCAATTGTTCATTGCTACATTTAACTGAGCGATGGACATTCCGGTGAGAACAAGTCCTATTCCGGAAAGAAACAAAGTTGGCATGTGGATAGGCAAAAGATACATGAGTGAAACATTGATCATTCCAAATAGGGTAGCTGTTCTCATGCCCAGTTTTTTTATAACCCATGGGGAGAATGGATTAAATATGGTAGCTCCAATTGGAAAACACAGCAAAAGAAGACCTAGTTGAGCATCGTCCAGGTTAAATTTTCCTTTTACAAATGGAATAAATGTTGCCCATGAACCAAACATCATACCCAACAAAATAAAGGCAGAGCCTACGGCAATGGCTTGCCTGTGGGTAAAATATACGATGAGATGCCTAAAGTACTGGCTGATGGTAATGAAAATTTAAAATGATTGTCTGTTTAAAAATAACAATGGCCGAAGATAGGAAGAAATGTAAAAAAAATTGTTGTCGAAATAAACTTCATCTTTAGATCAGCAACGACTTATTTTAAAGACACAAAGGCTTAATTTATTTGACAAAACAAAAAGTATTTTTTATAATCATTAAACAAATATTGTTTTGGTCAAGAAATTTTTTTACTGGACTTCAGTATTTATCAGGCATGAAAAATTAAAAAAATTATATATTCTAAAAAAATAGTCATACATTTGACCAAAATATTGTCACATATTTTTTAATTTTGACTTTTTATTTACCTATTTAAACACATACAATCTATGTCATTATTCATCTCACAATACAAAACGCATGTAAATGCGCCCTTAGAAAAAGTCTGGCAAGCATTGACTAATCCGGATATCGTAAAACAATATTTTTTTGGCACTACGCTTATTACAGATTGGCAAGTAAGCCATAAGATTGCTTTTACAGGAGAATGGGAAGGCAAGGCTTATGAGGACAAGGGTATAATACAGGAATATGTGCCAAATCAAAAAGCAGTGTATACCTACCTCAACTCCTGGAGTGGCTTGCCTGATGCACCTGAAAATTATCAGTTGATCACGTATGAAGTAAGCAATGTGGATGGCGGTACACAATTGACCATAACACAAACCAATTTTGATGAGGAGAAGGCTAAGCACTCAGAAGAGAGTTGGGCTTCCATTATGGATGGTATGAAAAAATTGATAGAATAGTATACAACTATAACCTTTAAAAGGACACAATTTTTTAGGTGGAATATGTATATACAGCTATGGGGAATGCTGCCAAATCAATATTTTATTTTATGTCCTTACTGTAAAAACAAACAAATATTGAGTCTCAGAAAAAAGGTTATTATTAACTCTAAATTCTTTTTCTACGATTTACCTCCTTTGCCTGCAGGCTTTGGGTGAAATGCCTCAATAAGAGGATTTTTATCTATGCCCTTTCCTTCACTTTTATAAGAAGATACTGCTTTGGTTTTACCTGAAGATTTGTCTGCGGGAGATTTCTTATGGTTTTTAACACCTTTGTCTTTGCTCATGATATAATTATTTATGGATAGCTGGAAGATTTTTCCACTATGTAAAGTTGTGGACATTCGCAAAAGAATGTGTTACACATTTAAGAATAATTGTTATACATTTTTTTGATTTTTTAGTATTGCAAA
>JAYUTD010000187.1:0-5188 GCA_043755305.1 Saprospiraceae bacterium | reverse complement strand
CCCGGACACCAATTTGCAAAGAATAATAAAATAGCAAGACACACAGTATTATTCTATGTGTCGATTTGTACCGAATATGGTTGAGATGGAATTTCATGAATAAAATATAAAAGAAATAATCACCATTTTTATCATTTAGCCATTGTGTCGACAATCTTTATTACTACTATTAGCGGTTCTGCTCTATAGCTTACAAGTATAGATGTCAAATACTAACCTTTCGCTGCTCTACAAAGCTACAATTTTTCTCGATTGGCAAAGGAAAATGGTAGAAAAGTTTAAAGGATGGTTGTTCCATACAATAACAAGTTTCATTACTTCCCATAAAATGAATGAATAAACTTAGCCATAAAAAAGGAATACTTTTGTCCACACAACCCGCTTTTGGTTTAGGTATATCGAAATTTTCAGCAACAGTACCAATTGTATTTAGCCAAATATTTTATTGGTAGCTCAATCCGAATCCAAAGCGGTACAATGGGTCTTTGGAATCGTAAGGCACATCTTCTTTTTGTTGCAAAACGGCATCCATTGAAGACGGCAGTTCAAATGGCAATCTGCCTGTGGGCTTAAATTGGCCAAAGATCAAATCCAAAATGATATCGTCCTGGCTGCTAAAATCTGCTATTACGGCTTTGCTTTGGGCATTGATTTCCGGGAATACTGCGGGCCTTTCTAAGTTCATGACTGTTATCGTTGGTTTTGATTGAATGAGTTTCAATAATTCCGCTTTTTCATCCGCAGGAAAATCAAGGCTGCCCTGATGAAAAATACTTTCTATCCAATATTTTCCTGCGCCTTTTCTAAAAGGGGTGTTCAATTTTAGAACAATCACGGATGCGTCTTTGGCGCTTGTGGTGACATGCGCATATTTTTTGGTTTCTTCTTTGTCAAAGCCTTGAAGATAAATTTTAGTAGTTGCTTTTAAAGGCAAAATGGCATTGTCGTTTTTAAGCAATACCAATGACCGTCTTTGGGATTCCCTTCCTTTTTCCATAAACTTTTCATTGCCGGGAATGGTTGCATTTTGTGCCTTCAAATAGGGATTGTCAAAAAGGCCTAAACGAAATTTTTCTTTGAGTATCCTTTTGACTGAAATATTGATGCGTTCTTCGCTGATTTGTCCCGATTTAACCAAACCAGTGATGACTTCCGGAATTGCTTCTCCACCAAACATATCGCAACCGGCATGGAGTATTTTAGCAACCCTTTCTTCAACCGATAAATTTTCTACCCCATGCGCCGAAGCGGGCTTCATTACCATACCCATTGCACCTTGGTCGGTCACCAAACCCCAATCGGTGCATACTATGCCGTCGAAGTGGTACTTCTCTCTCAACAGCCCTGTGACGATTTGCTTATTGTATCCAAAACCCACATCTTCATTGGTTTGTCCTACCGGAATACCGTAGTACGGCATGATTTGCGCTGCGTGTGCGGCAAATGCCCCTTTTTCAAAAGGAATCAAATGGTAATTAAAATTATTGCCCGGATAGGCTTGTTTGCCTGGAGGAAAGTGGGCATCCATGCCATCTTTTTGAGGGCCGCCACCCGAAAAATGTTTTGCCATGCATTCCACACTTTGCGGTGTGATGCTGTCGCCCTGAAAACCTAGGATGTAGGCTTTGGTCATCTTCGCCGCCAATTCAGCATCTTCGCCAAAAGTACCGTTGATTCTTGCCCAACGTGGTTCAGTGGCCAAATCTGCCATAGGCGATAGAGTCAGGCGAAATCCCAACGCAATATATTCCTGACGGGCAATGTCGCCAAACTCCCTTACTAAAGCGGTATCGCCGGTGGCTGCAAAACCCAAAGGTGAACACCATTTGGAATAAAATGGGGTATAGATACTTGCACCGATCGCATTGGGCACTCCGTGTCTTGGATCTGTAGCTATGGTTACAGGTATACCCAAGCGGCTTCTTTCTGCCAGTTTTTGAATATTGTTGTTCCATGCAATCATGGCTTCCGGTGAAGTTGATTGCAAAGTATTGAAATGATTCATTTTCTTTTTTGCAACCATAGACGAATTTGCCTCTAAAAAAAGGGAGAAAGGATTCATGATCGAAGTTACATTGCATAATGATCCATCGTTATTCATACCGGCCATCGTGATGAACATAAGCCCGGTCTTTTCTTCCAGATTCATTTGATTGGTCAAATCATCCACCCGGTCATTGAGTGCAGCCCGGCTATCTTCATAAATATCCAGCTTGCCATTTTTATTTAAATCCCGAAAGGACACACCTGCCACTGTAATGGTCGGTGCTTCTTTGCCAAGCAATGCCATGTTGTCGGCATTGGCTTTTGCCGATTGGATATATATAAAAGCAAGCGCTAGAATAATGATAAGCAGCAAGCCGCCAATCGTGTAGCCTATTGTTTTAAATATTTTTTTCATGTATAAATATTTTTTACTTTTTGGTTCAAAGCACTTGAATTTCTTTGAAAATGGTTGACTCTTTTTTGCTTGAATGCAGAGGGAAAGATAGCTTTTTTTACCTTTTTTTAAAATTTAATTTTCAAATCGCAAATAGGTTTCCTTGAAATTGGGTGTACCAACGCCACCAAGCTGTGGTACTGCAATCAACAGATCAGCAACAAGCGGTTTTGCCCATTTTTTTCCTGTGGCGCACGATGCACACAAGGCATAACCTTACTTTGCGGATGATCCACCGCCAATCTCCACATATGGCCTAGGCCGAGGCTAATCGGTATGGCATTGGGTGTTGCCTGATAGTGCAGGTCAAAGTAATTTTCCGTTAAAAAGGATGCAAATCCTGCTTCCGGTCCGTCGTATAATTTTTTGAGTTGATCACGGATTTCAGGAATCATTACTTTTTGGATGGCTTGTGCATTTGGCAAGATCTCGCTCGACTCGCCATGATAGGTGCATAAAAAAGTATCGGTGGCTATGGGAGAGCGATCTACATGAAAAGAATACACATCGGTTGGCAATGGGGCAAAGCTATCGTCTCTTTCGTAGCACTTGATTATATTCAAGACCGGAGCTGCACCATGGGCTTTCAATAGTTTCAAATCGTTTAACAAAATTTCACGGGCCATTTGTCCCTCTACACTCAGGGGCAGACCAAGAAGCGTCTCCTGGTCCAGTTCTATAATATCTTCAGTTAATGCTATACTATTCACGATTTCAGAAAAATCACCGGATAATGCACGGGTCCAGCATATCGCATTTATTTCCCGATGAAAAGGCGTGGCAATAAGGTCGTGAAAATTAGCCACACATTGTATTTGGTGCCCGGCATGGGTTAAGTCGATCATAATAGGTATTGAATATAGATAAGTATAGTTGAAAGTAGCATTGCTAAAAGATTGCACAGGTGCAAAGGTGGCATTATTTATTGGATTATTTTCTTGTACTCTTGATGCCCATCACAGGATAACCAACTTACTTGCATTTTACATCGGCCGATTGTTTTCCTTGTCAAGCATTTGTACTTGCAAATTGCGTTGGTTTTTCATTTTGCAAATGTAATAAATGTTTTAATTTGAAACAAATATATGTTTTGTATTGAAACAATGTTTATCTTTGTGCCGTTAAACAGCGAAACATAAATTGTTATGAGCATAAAATTGTCACAAAAGCAAATAGGTCAAAGGATAACCGAACTTCGTAAAATAAAAAGGTTGTCTCAGGAAGATTTGGCTAAAAGTGTCAAAATTTCCCGACCGTCTTTGGCACAAATTGAGTTAGGAAACAGAAGTGTTGATATTCTTGAATTGCAAAAACTGTCATTGGTTTTAGAGTTTTCATTGGATAATTTTATGTCTAAAGATTTCTCTGCAAGTCAAGATGTTGATGTAAAAGATGAAAAAAAGGTAAAGAAAGAGGAAGAACGTATTTCTGTGCCAAAGCTACAAGTCAATAAGTTTAAAAATGTCTTATTGTATATCCTTGAACGCTGTGCTGGAAAGCCAAATGTTGGTGAAACGGTTCTTTATAAGTTGCTCTATTTCTCTGACTTCAATTATTATGAATTGTATGAGGAACATTTAACAGGTGCTAAATACCGCAAATTGCCTTATGGGCCAGTTCCGCAAAAATTAGATACAATCATTGGTCAGATGATTGAAAAAGGTCAGTTGCAGAGAGTAAAAACAGCATACCACGGTTATCCTCAAACTCGTTATTTGCCTTTAATAAAAGCTGATTTAACTGAATTAAGGGCAAGTGAAAAAGAAATCATTGACAGGGTTATAGAACAAATGAGTGATTGGTCTGCTGCTGCAATCAGCAACTATTCTCATAAGGATATGCCTTGGCTTGCTTCAAAAGAAGGAGAAGAAATGAATTATGAATTGGTTTTTTATAGAGAAGCTCCTTTCTCTGTAAGAAACTATGGTGATGAAATTGAAGCACAATGACCTTTGATGAATTAACCGAATTTAAAAAGGATTTGAAAAACCTTTTAAAAAAATACAGAACACTAAATGACGATTTAGACGTGGTTAAAAGAGTGTTAGAAGTTATACCCGATGAACGACCACCGTTTAGTTTTCGTATTGATAATTTGGTTTTAGAAACGTGTATCATCAAGGTTGTGAAAATTGCTTGTAAGGCATTAAAAGGAAGAGGAGTAAATTCGGGATTGAGATTAATTTATGCTCACTTTCGGGACGAACAAAAAATTACATTCATTGAATTGTATCATAAGAACGACAAGGAAAATGAAGACAAGAAAAGAATAACAGATAATTTTAAATCGGCAAACCATGACAAAAGATAAAAATCAATACGTAGTGCCGACCAAAGATGGTTGGGGCGTTAAAGGCGAAGGAAACAGTAAGTGGACCGCCAAAACCGATAACAAAGCATATGCTTTGAAAATTGGAAAAGAGATTGCTAAAAATTAGCAATCGGAATTAACCATTTTGGGTAAAGAGGCTAAAATTCAAAACAAAAACAATAATGGAAACGACCCATTTCCGCCAAAGGATAAAAAACACTAAGCGATAATAGATATTAGTATACAATCCCTAAAAATTGACTGCCCTGAATGCACGCAGTCTATTTCTGTTACCATTAAACAAGTTGCCGATGAAGCATTTGTAAAATGATCTTGCGGTCAACGAATACAAATGCTAGATAGTAACGGAACAAACAAAAAGGCAATTAGAGATATAATCAAATCTTTCAAAGACCTTGAAAATACAATTAAAAAAT
>JAYUTD010000186.1:0-5188 GCA_043755305.1 Saprospiraceae bacterium | reverse complement strand
ATACGGATTCACGTCTTTATAAAAGCGGTTTGTTCAAAGATGCTATCGAAAGCCACTTTTGGTTGATCGAAAACAGTGGTCGCCCCTTGGATTCGGTCTATGTAGAAATGAAGCATTCGATCGATGCCTTAATGTCCAAGCTAGCAAAAGATGATAAAAAGCTCAATGAAGTAACGGATTACCTGTTCAATTTATTGGAAAAGCATAGCCATTTTAAAGCTTCCGAATACCTCGCCTTAAAAGTACTCAACGAGACGAGTTGCACCATCGATGGTAATCTGGCTAAACAACTCGAAAGCTACCGGGCCATGAAAAAAGGAAATGTGGCCCCTGAGATAAATTTTGGCAACAGGACGTATTTAAATGGTGTGAAACAGACACAATTTAGCCATCTTTCTAATTTGAATACACCTTATACTTTGGTTGTTTTTGGTGCAAGTTGGTGCCCAAAATGTACGGAAGAACTGCCCAAAATGATACAAAACTATACGACCTGGCGTAATTTGGGTGTAGAAGTGGTTTATATCTCTTTAGACACGGATCAGGCTGCTTTTGAGCAAGCGGTAAAAGCCTATCCCTTTTTCGCCTACTGCGATTATAAAAAGTGGGAAAGTAAAGTAGCTCAGGATTATTACGTTTTTGGCACACCTACATTTTATCTATTGAACAATAAAAGAGAGATTATCCTGCGCCCAAATACTACAACTCAAATGGAGGCTTGGGTAGATTGGGTTTTGGTAAAAGGAAATAAGTAAATGGCAGACTATCTGAAAAACAACGAAACCCCTGCTGTCCTAAGTCTTATAAAACTGCTGGTCGTCCCCAAGTATCTTGGGGACGACCAGCTAGTTAAAGGGCAGTCTTAAAAAAGCGTAGGCTTCCAAAAACAATTCAAACTTGATATAAAATTAGTGGCTACTCAATTGCAATAGAGTAGCCACTAAAAAATTATTTACATGTTGTACACATAGTTGAATGTATGTGCAAATTCTTCAATGGTAGTAGGCGTTGTGCTTTCTGCATCACGCTTTGCCAAAGCCATTACTTTGCCTTCATTCATTGCCAGAATAAATTCATTCATATTATCCGCTACGCTTTCAGAAGCTCCCATTTGCCCCGTCATCGCTTGTTTGAAATCTGCATATGGGAATTCCACATAATTCAAATCCTTTTTGCCGATCGCATTGCCATACGTTTTTGCTATTTCAGGATAGGTAACTTCTCTTGCGCCCAAAAGATTTTGCACATTGTGCCCGTTAAAATCCAATGCCAACAATCTTTTTGCTGCATACGCTGCAATATCCTTTGTGGCAATGACCGGAAAACTGAGATCTGCTTTTACCGGAGATCCCATTATTCCTGCTTGTTTAATCAAGGCAACCATACCGAGCGTATTTTCCATAAAATAGGTAGGGCGTAGGTGCAGTGTATTCAAGCCTTCAATTTCATTGAAGGTATTTTCCATTTTATGCAAGCCAAGCACAACACCTGAGTTACTTTCAAGATGTCCGCCTTGGCTACTCAATGAAACAACATATGGCACCTTGGAGTAATTTAATGCTTCTGCAATAGCAAGAGCATGATTCACCTGATGTTCAGTATAGTTTTTAGATTGCCAATCCATTGGGACCATTGCATAAACTGCAGTGGCTCCATCAAAAGCTTTTTTCAAGAATTCTGCGTCTGAGGTATCGCCAATAAAAAGCTCAGCGCCTTTGTCTGTTAATTCTTTTGCCTTTTCAGCATTTCTGCTGATGATTCTTACTTTTTTTCCTGCTTCCAATAAAGCAAGTGCAATTGGTTTTCCGGTATTGCCGGTAGCTCCTGTTATTACATACATAGTTTTGTGATTTTTTTAAGTTAATATTAAATGGTTTATTTTTTTAATAATTTGAATGCATGAGTCCATTGATTATTAGTAAATCCTATAATGCACCAAAGCATACACAAGGGTTCGATAGCTCTTGCAGATTCTACCATACCGAAATCGGCTGCTTCCCAACCGAAGGTGTCTATGATAGTAGATACTTCTTTTTTGGCATTTTCATTGTTTCCACAAATAAACATTGTAGGTTTGCTTTCAAAAGAAGGGTTAACCATAGATGCACTTCCTACACTATTGAATGCTTTTACAAAATTTGCACCGGGTACAGTTTCTTGCAATTCTTCCATCAATGATTTATCCAAACTTGTGAAGAATTTCAATACCCCATTGGTAGGCGGAGCATCAGCAATGGGATTGGTAGCATCCAATATAGTTTTGTGGTTTAAGTTTTCATGCCCCATTAAATCAAGTGCATCTTTAGCTACCGTTCCTTTTACTGCAAGAACAATAATATCTCCAAACTTTGCTGCATCAGCAAATGAGCCTACAAGAGCATTGGCTCCTGCCCCGTTTTGCCATTCCGCAAGTTTCGATATGTCTCTTGTACCAAGCATTACCTGATAACCATGCTTTAGGAATCCTGCTCCCAATGTTTGGGCAACCATTCCTGAACCGATAATTCCGATTTTTTTCATTTTAATTGTTTGTAAGTTTTATAGATTGATTGTTTAATTTGTTTGTACATACAATATTTTTAGGGCAAAAAAAATTACTCCAATTTATTAACTATATCATATATATCTGTAGTAAGTTTCTTTGCCTTTGCTTCTCCGATAAGATCGGTGTATCTTTGGTATAAATTGCTCCACGCTTCCTTTATTTCATTGTCTAATTCCAAACTTTTGTCAGTTGGGTATACTTCTGTGGTTCTTCCCGTTGATTTTCTTTTTAACAGTTTTTTCTGTTCCATCTTTTCTATCAATCGGGTAATGGTGGAGGGCGTAAGTTGCAATTGTTCACTAATTTCCTTTGGCTGAATACCCGGCTTATTGTTGACCGTCATCAATAGAAAAGCATAAGAAGAGGAAAGTCCCGTAATGGCAAATTCTTCGTCTGCCATTTTTGCCATCAGTCTCGACAAGGCATTGGCTGAGTAATAGAGACACCCACTATATTTTGAGTTGCATTTTTCCATTTCAGCGACAAATGTAAACTAATTTGTTTGTACATACAAATAATTTAACAAAAATTTAATGTAAACTTAATTGGGTACGTTTTGAAGTGTCGCCGCTATCCTAATCCCTGCACATGCCTTATCTTAGAAAGAGCGGCTTCATTTTCTCTGACTTGAGGCAAATATCTATAAGACCACTTTATTCCTATCCTCCATTGTAAAAATAATAATTTTTTGTAATAGTCAAAAGGGAAAGAGCTTATATAGATAATTGGTCGAAGTCCTTGCCCTAAATGTATAGGGACGACCAGCTCGTTAAGGGGAAGTCTTAAAAGAAAATGGTGATTATTTCATTTAAGGAAAGTTGTAATTATTTCTGGTTCTCTTCTCATGTCACAAATTCCTACTACAACCAAATTTTCTAAATCATGCTTATAAAAAACATAATAATCTTTAATTATTTTAGCTCGTAATCCATATTTTTCTGTTAATTTTCCAGATTCTGGATACTTAGAAAGAACGAATATTGCGCTCCTGACCTTCTGATAAAGCTTCATTGAATATTCGTTTGATCCATTTCTTTCAACCCAATATTCAAGAATTTCATTTAAATGTTGACTTGCATCCGGAGTCCAAACTATTTGTAAAGCCACTTTTCAATCTTTTTTTCAACGATTGAATTAGGAATGGTATTGCCTGAATCCATTTGTCCTATGCTTTTATTCAAAGCCTCTTCATAATGGATTGGAATTTTAATAATCTCGTCTTTACTTGTTTCATAATGGATTAGATTTAATATTTCTTCTAACAAATAATCGTCAGCTGATTCTAACTCATGTAAAACCTTACTTTTAAGTTCAATACTTGACATCTTGACAGTTTTTAACACATTAAACAATCTTTGGCTCCAAAAAATGCCATTTACATCTTGAATTTTTTATTTCAAAATAATTTTGCAAGGTAAAGATATGAAATCCATACATTAAAATAAATTTTTTGGAATATAAATCTTACTAAATTATGAAAGGTCAACACTCACTATCCTAAGTCTTAAAAATCCTTTATCAATGAAAGGCCCAATATTGAAATAAAAGAAATAGTCGTTTTATTTGGCCTTGATTCCGGTGTCGCCAGCAGTGCCAGGTGCAGTCTTTTGGAACAATTCTATAAACCAGGCTATTTGTAAAAAGTCGCGACCAGTTTCATCGTTGATCTTGTAATCGAATTGGTGTAAATAACCAATTTGCATTGTGGTTGCTTTTGAAGGTTTGAAATTAAAGGCAAATAGCAACCGGTTTCTTTCAAAGTAGGGTTCTTTGTCGGTGAAAAATATTTCATTGCTTACACTGATTTGAAAAGGTTTGTATTTGTTTTGTTCTTTTCCAAATGGGAAAGCAGCACCAAGTCTGTAACGAAATCTATTGCGGTAGCCATTGCTTGTAAACCTTAATTCTGCGCGATACCGCTGCTCTATTTTTATTTTTCCGATGGATTGAAATAAAGTTATCTGTGGCCAAATTCTAAATTCATCATTGTTTTTAGGCAAAACAAAATCTCCACCTTCTTTGTAGGTTTGGTAACTACCTGCACCCAAAGTAAACATGGTGTTAGTATAAAATTTATAGTTAATGCCGCCCTTGTATTCGTAATAATGAAAGTTGCTATAAAATTTCAATGACCGAAATTGCGTCTCGCCAAAAAAGCTCCATTTTTCGTCATGGTTGTATTTAATATTTAAAATATTCCAGCTACCCAGGTCAAATTTCTGTGCCGATAGCGAAGTTGAAAATAAATAAAAAGTCAAAAGTGTTGTAAAAAATATTCTCATGTATTAGTGGGTATGGTCTAAATGCTTATAATGTGTTCCTTTTTTGCTCCTTCTTCGGTTTACCAGATATCCTAATTCTCAAAATTCCTCATCATCCAAAGTGCTGCCTCAATGTCACCTCCGACTTGAGGCAAATAGGTATAAGACCATAGCAATCCTAAATTCCATTGTAAAAATAGTAATTTTTTGCAATAGTCAAAAGTAATTGTATATCTGTGTGTGTAAAACAAAATGCACTTTTTTTAATCATGCCTTCATTTACTTCAACCCTAAAAGGAGTCAAAGGCATAATTAAAAAGGACTTTATGGTTTGGTTCTCCCCTTTAGGATGACAAAACGATGCGCAGCAAAATTGTGCTAA
>JAYUTD010000185.1:0-13311 GCA_043755305.1 Saprospiraceae bacterium | reverse complement strand
TATAATCAAGAATGAAAAGAGTTAAAGTAGAATTAGAATTTATATTCAGGGCTTCCCCCAATTTGCTCTATCAATTCATTACCACTCCGGCGTGTCTGGTGAGGTGGTATTGCGATGAAGTAGAGATCAATGAAGACCTGTATTCTTTTTCTTGGAATGGCGCTATAGAAGACGCAGAAATGGTTGATGACTTTGAGGATGAAAGAGTTAGATTCAAATGGCTGGACGCAGACGATGAAAAAGAGTACTTTGAATTTAAAATGTACAAATCTGACGTTACTCTTGAAACAATACTGGAAATCACGGATTTCTGCGATTTGGGCGACGAAAAATCAACCAAAGATTGGTGGTCCTCACAAATTACCGCATTGAAACAAGAATGTGGGGGATAAAACATTCATCCCATTTTGATGTTAGTATAAATAACACTTATCACCAGCAAAACTATGTCGTCTGATTTAGAAATAGTCAAAAAATACATTCAATCAGAATTGACGCAATATGAAGTCCATTTCAAACAAGCCATGAAGTCCAATATGGCATTGCTTGATAAAATTACCCATTACATCGTAAAAAGCAAGGGCAAACAGATGCGCCCTATGTTTGTGTTTTTAAGCTCAAAAATATATGGGGACACCAACCCCAATAGTTATACTGCCGCATCGATGGTAGAATTGCTGCATACTGCGACCTTAGTACACGATGATGTGGTAGATGAATCTTACCAAAGAAGAGGCTTTTTCTCCATCAATGCTTTATGGAAAAACAAAGTAGCCGTATTGGTAGGGGATTACTTACTCTCTCAAGGGCTCAATATCGCCTTGGAATCCGGCCAGTACAAAATGCTACACATCGTCAACAATGCCGTAAAAGCTATGGCCGAAGGAGAGTTGCTCCAACTAGAAAAAGCGAGAAAACTAAATATCAAAGACGAAGTCTATTTTGAAATCATAAGAAAAAAAACTGCCTTTCTTATAGCATCCTCTTGTAGCATGGGCGCAGCAGCCAATACACAGGATGATGCTGTAATAGAACACATGCGTAGGGTAGGAGAGAACATTGGCATGGCCTTCCAGATCAAAGATGACTTATTTGACTATGGCGATAGCGATGTAGGTAAGCCTCTCGGTATCGACATCAAAGAAAAGAAAATGACCCTGCCCCTTATCTATGCATTGGACAATGCCAGTTTTTTGGAAAGAAGAAAAATAATTAATATTGTCAAGAACGAAAGTACCAATCAGGCTAAAGTAAGAGAAGTGATAGACTTTGTTAAAGCAGGCAATGGCATACAATACACTGAACAAAAAATGCTGGAATACAAAAACAATGCATTAGACCTTATCCATCAATGTCCCCAAAATGAAGCCACAGCCAATTTGGTGAAACTCGTGAATTATGTTATGACAAGGGAGAAGTAGAAAAGAATAAAGCGTAATGGAATTTCAAAATCTATAACTTTCATTTATAGAAAAATGAATGCCAAGTAAGCTTTAGTCAAATAATAATATGTAATTGGTTATTTCGCTGATTTTTCTATCTGGACTATAGGTACATTTCACTCTGCATGCAAAAAGAAAATCTCTGTGTTTTCAGTTTTCTCTGTGAGAAAAATAAAAACCAACATAACAGCCCTGTGTACATAAAAAACGAAAAAAGACCACTGCTCCCAATGGTCTTTTTTATCTTGTACCGAAGGCGGGACTCGAACCCGCACACTATCGCTAGCGCTGGATTTTGAGTCCAGTGTGTCTACCAGTTCCACCACTTCGGCATTAGCGAGTGCAAATTTACTGTTTTTATTATCTTTTGCAAGAAATTATTCCCTTTTTTTCCAAAATAAAAAAGTCCCAGTACGGAATACTGAGACTTTATTTCTTTTATTTATGCATGGAGCTTAGAACATTATAAACTTCGATCTAGCACCACACTGTGCCTTACCAAAGTATCCAATACCCCAGTTGAATTCAAATACCAGACCTGCAAAATATGGATTAGTAGCAGTTCTTGGAGTTAAATTCAATAAGTTATTATCAGTCTTTACTATGTCAGTAAATCCATATTCAAACCTCAATCCTAGAATACCACTGAATCTACCGTCATTTCCCATGATATTGGCACCGAAGCCCAATACACCGGCAAAATTGGTCTTATTGAAATCTCCTATTTCGGAAGTTCTTACTTCACCATTTATCCTATCCATTTTACTAAGGAAAGATACTTTTGGCCCGAACTCAAAGTAACCCAAGTTTTTCGCATTTCTGTACAACGCATACACATCATTGGCCTTCCATTCGTAGGAAACAGCCGCCGAAGGGTCTGCAGTATTTTCAACATTCATTACACTCTTATTGTACATGTATTCTAAAGACAGGCCATTGTACTGCCAGTTGATTCCTAATTTTCCGCCATATCCAAATCCGGATGTCAGCCCTAACTCATGGTTGAAAACTTTGCTATCGCCTATTGCTTTGCTGTAAAATCCTGAGGCGCCCCCTTGTACTTTAAAGCCACAATCAAACCATACTATATTTTTTTGAGCGAATGTGGTAATGCTTATAAAAGCACATAAGATGAAAGTAAATTTTTTCATTATATATTATAATTTTAATTAATACAAAGATACAGATTTTATTCAATTCGTTGCCTTTGCATGGACAAAAATCTGTTTAAAATTTAGATTAAATACTTACAGTTCTGTTTATCAAATCATTAACCCAAAAAAGGGTACGTGTAATCACTTGGTGGTACAAAAGTTTCTTTGATGGTTCTAGGAGAAATCCACCGGTACAGGTTCAAAACAGAACCGGCTTTATCATTGGTGCCGGAAGCCCTCGCTCCGCCAAATGGTTGCTGGCCAACTACAGCTCCGGTAGGTTTATCATTGATGTAGAAATTGCCGGCGGCATTTCTTAACTTGTCTATCGCTTTCAAAGTAGCATAACGATCATTGGAGATTATGCTACCTGTCAATGCATATGGAGTAGTGCTATCTACTATTGCCAGTGTTTTTTCATAATTCTTGTCGTCGTAAACATGGATGGTAAGTACCGGCCCAAAAAGTTCCTCGCACATAGTCACATACTTGGGATCTTGCGCCACAATCACTGTAGGCTCAATGAAGTAACCTTCGGATTTATCAAAGCCACCTCCCGCGATAATTTTAACCGTTTTATCTTTCTTAGCCGCTGTAATAAATGAGGTGATTTTGTTGAATGCACGTTCGTCGATTACTGCATTGATGAAATTGCCAAAATCCTCTGGGCTGCCCATTTTCATCGACTTGAGGTCTGCCTTCAAAAACTTTTGTACCGCAGGCCAAAGGCTTGCAGGTATATAAGCCCTTGAAGCTGCACTGCATTTTTGCCCCTGGTATTCAAATGCTCCTCTGCTAAGTGCGGTAGCCACTTGCTTGGCATTCGCAGAAGCATGCACCATCACAAAGTCTTTACCCCCAGTCTCACCTACCAATCTCGGATAGGACTTATATTTTGAAATATTGTCACCAATTTTTTTCCATATGTTTTGAAAGACTCCGGTGCTACCGGTAAAGTGGATACCTGCAAAATCGTGGTGACTAAATATAGCTTCACCTGCGGTAGGGCCATCGACATACACAAGATTGATGACACCCGGTGGCAGTCCCGCTGCGTCAAATACTTCCATGATAACCTGGGCAGAATAGATCTGGGTCTCAGCAGGTTTCCATACCACCGTATTGCCCATCAATGCAGGAGCTCCGGGAAGATTAGCAGCGATCGAAGTGAAATTAAACGGGGTCAAAGCAAAGACAAAACCTTCCAGTGGTCTATACTCCAGCCTGTTCCACATCCCGGGTGCACTTTCAGGTTGTATGGCGTATATTTCTGTCATATACTGCACATTGAATCTAAAGAAATCGGCCATTTCACATACAGCATCAATCTCTGCCTGATACGCATTTTTTGATTGTCCCAGCATCGTTGCTGCATTCATCTTCGCCCTGAATGGACCGGTAATCAAATCTGCTACCCTTAAAAATATTGCAGCACGATCCTCCCAAGGCATGACTGCCCAATCCGTCTTTGCTTTAAGCGCTGCCTTAATTGCTGCATTCACATGAGACTTGTCTCCTTGGTGGTAATATCCCAATGGTTTTTTTAAATTATGAGGCGAGTAGATGGCTTTTTTATTTTTGGTAGTCACCTTCTCAGCACCTATATGCATAGGTATATCAAGGGTTTGGCTTTTCATAGTTTGATACATATTTTGCAATTCTAATCTCTCAGGAGAGTCAGGAGCATAGGATTTCACTGCTTCGTTCTTTGCTATTGGCGCTTTAAAAAATGCATTTGACATCGTAGATATTTTTGGTTTTAATTATTTCAAAATGATTTAAATTTTCTCTGTTTTGAAGTTTTTCAGAGGGTACTTTTTTTTAAATCATCTTACCTCTTTTCATAAGGTAAGATTGCAAGATAGTATTGAATCCGGCATTTATATCGGTCTCAACAAACTCTATCTTATACTGAAGACATTTTTGTTTTAAACTGTCAGTATAAGCTTGCACTTTGCTGGTATAGTATTCCTTGACTTCATTGCTTTGCAACTTCACTTTGTCACCAGACTCAAGGTCGATAAACTCATAAGGTCTGTTTTCAAATTCAAAGTCGAGCTCGTGCTTCTTGTCAGTCACATGAAATAAGATAACCTCGTGCTTTGCAAATTTCAAATGTTGCAGTGCCGAAAACAATAGCTCACTGTCTTCTGCATTGTCAAACATATCACTGAAGATCAATACAAGTGAACGTTTGTGAATAGTATCTGCAATCTGATGCAATGCGCTCGCTGCTGCCGTCTTTTTTTCTTCTGTCTTATCATAGATTAATCGTTCAAGAAAGGTAAGGAGCAATTGATAATGGGTATTGGATGACTTACATCGTGTATGTTCTACCAGGTCATTGTCAAACAGGCTTAAGCCATAAGAATCCCTTTGCTTTTTCAGCAAATTCATCACACATGCTGCTGCCAGCGATGAAAATTGCAATTTATTGATCTTTCCTTCTTCTTTTGGATAATACATTGAGGATGAAGTATCAATGATGATCTGACAACGAAGATTGGTCTCTTCTTCAAATTTTTTGATAAACATCTTGTCACTTCTTGCATACACCTTCCAATCTATGTCCTTGGTAGATTCACCTGGATTGTATATTCTATGCTCTGCAAACTCCACAGAAAAGCCGTGAAACGGACTTTTGTGCAAGCCGATAATAAACCCTTCTACTACCTGTTTAGCCAGCAATTCCAGATTTTCTATCTGCTTAAGATCAAATTTTTCGAAAAAATTCATTGATTGTATTTAACGATGCAAATTAACAAAAAAAATATCAAATGCCAAACAACTCAGGAAAACGCATGCCAATAAGATTGCAGTAAATCTGAAGAAGGTTTTCCAATGCTTTACCGAAAATTCATTATACAATGAAGCCAAACAATTGACTAAGCCGAATGCGAATGCCAACAATAATTGGTGAAAGAAAAAATATATTTTAATGAAGATTGCATTACCTTAGCTTGAAAACCATCAATATGAGTATTTTATCAAAAACATTAATAGCCTTTATCGCTATTGAGCATATCTACATCCTATGGATCGAAATGTTTGCATGGGAGACTGCCGGAAGAAAGACGTTTCGTGGGGCAATGCCGGACGCTCTTTTTGCTCCAACTAAAAAACTAGCAGCCAACCAAGGCTTGTACAATGGTTTTTTGGCTGCAGGACTTATCTGGAGTTTGCTTATTTCAGAAGGATATTGGTCTAAAAATGTAGCCTGCTTTTTTTTAAGTTGTGTAGCAATAGCGGGCATTTATGGCGGGGTCACCGCAGCAAAAAAGATAATCTATGTGCAAGCTTTACCAGCTATTATAGCTATAATCATTATTTGTTTCTCCTGACAAATTGGTTTTAATTATGGCCTATATTTTTGTAAAATACTTGAATGATTGCCCTGATTTTATGGTCAACAAAGTCTCATAGATGAGTATTATTACATTTTTAATGTCATCATGGTGAGCCATTTCTACGGTAGTATGCATATACCTGAGTGGCAATGAAATCAATACAGATGGCACGCCTACACCTGAGTACGCAAAGGCATCTGTATCTGTACCCGTGCTTCTGCTTGAGGCAGTAAGTTGCAAAGGAATTTCAGCTTTAGCGGCTACTTCTCGCACCATTTTGAGTAAGTTGTTTTGAACTGCCGGTGCAAAAGTGATGACCGGTCCTTTGCCACAAGCCAGGTCGCCTTCTTTTTTGGTATTGACCAAAGGCGTATTGGTATCATGACACACATCTGTCACTATGGCTATATCAGGATTGATTTTATGGGCGATCATTTCAGCACCTCTGAGGCCGATCTCCTCCTGCACTGCATTTACTATGTATAGCGTATATGGAAGTTTCTTTTTATTTTCAAAAAGCATTCTCGCAACTTCTGCAATACAAAAACCACCCATTCTGTTGTCAAGAGCCCGGCCGGTATAAAACTTGCCATTGATCTTTGTAAGGTCAGCGTCAAATGTAATTACGCAACCGGGATGGATACCCATCTCTTCCACTTCTTTTTTATCAGCTGCACCCACATCTACGAATATATTGTCCATGCTTGGCACTGTATCTGCTTCTTTACCTGTCCTGGTATGGATGGCAGGCCAACCAAATACTCCTTTGACAACGCCTTTGTCGGTATGGACGTTGACACGCATGGATGGTGCTATTAGATGATCGCTTCCGCCATTTCGTATTACTGAAATATATCCTTTATCGGATATATAATTGACAAACCAGGCTATTTCATCTGCGTGGGCTTCAATCACGACTTTGTATTTCTTACCTGGATTAATAATCGCATAAGCCGTACCATAATTATCCAAATCCCACTCATCAATGTATGGTTCCAAATACTTAAGCCACATTTTCTGGCCCTCCCATTCAAAACCGGTGGGTGAAGTGTTGTTTAAATAGTTGTAAAGGAAGGTTTCGGATTTTTTAGTAAAAAAAGTCATATGGTCAAATTGTGTTTAATTAACGTAAGGGCTTACAAATATCACATTTTTACACACATAATTGCATAAAAAGACCAATAAATGTATCAGTGGTCGTTTTTTTCATTTACCCCAACTTTCAGGATTACTGCTCCATTTATGCAATACTTCCAGATCGTTTTGTGATATATATTGACTCTCTACTGCCACCTTGAGCAATGACGGGTAATTGGTAATGGTCTTGCAAGTGACATTTTTTGAAGAAAAATTTTGTTTTGCCTGCTCAAAACCATAATCGAAAATGGCTATTACGCCGGTTACATCAAATCCTTCTTCCCTTAGGATATCTACTACTTGAATAGAACTACCACCTGTGGATATGAGGTCTTCTACCACCAATACACTTTTAGATTGGCTAAGGTCGCCTTCAATCTTATTCTTTCTGCCATGGCTTTTAGCCTCACCTCTCACATATGCAAAGGGCTTGCCCAGCAGATCAGCTAGCAATGCACCGTGCGCTATACCAGCAGTTGCTACTCCAGCTACAGCGTCAAATGATCCAAATGAATTGGCCAGTTCTGCCAGTCCATTCTTTATCAGTGTTCTTACTTCAGGAAAAGACAAGGATACCCTATTGTCACAATAGATTGGCGATACAATACCCGATGCCCAGGTAAAAGGGTTTTGAGGACTTAATTTTATTGCTTTTATTTGCAATAGTTTTTCACATACTTGATTGCTTATACTCATATTAAAATAGCTTAATGAACAAAAGTCCACAAATGTACAAAATCTATATCAATGAAGTGCAGTGCTTATTGCTCTCTACCAAAGATTATACTTTACTAAAACAAGAAAAAGGAGAAAGCACACTTACTGCGATATATATGGGTAAAGTAAAACAACTGCTGACTTATATTGATATGTGCGAAAAACAACATAAAATAGATACCTTGATTATCCATTATGCTGATTTTGATAAACTCTATAAAGACTTCACTTCCTTATTTAAAATTCAAATTGCCGCAGGTGGCTTGATCCAAAATGAAAGGAACGAATTTCTTGTTATTTTCAGAAGAGGATTTTGGGACCTGCCCAAGGGTAAAATAGAAAAGAATGAAACCAGAAAAGAGGCAGCCATAAGAGAAGTAATTGAAGAAACCGGTATAAAAAAAGTAAAAATAGAATTCAAAATTACAATTACACACCACACATTCAGAAATAAATTGGGAGTGAGGATCATAAAAACATCCCACTGGTATCTAATGAAAGCGCATTTTCAACAATTGATACCACAAGCAGCAGAAGACATTGAGAAAGCAGAATGGGTTGATATCAATCACTTTATGGAAAACCACACACCTGTATATAAAAATATCCTGGATGTCATCGATGAATACAACCATAAATTGACTATAAAACAAGCCTAATAATATAAAATAGATTTTTTTAAAAAAAAAGAGGCTTTCTTTTCATTAAAAAGAAAGCCTCTTTATCATCCGCGAAAAATGTTATGCACCTTTTATTTCGGATATTTTCTTTTTGCCTTTGACAGTGCTTGCTGCTTTTAAAGCATTGTACAAATTAATTGTACCTCCAGAAACGCTCAACTCGCTGAAGTCAACTTTTTCTTTGCCTTTTGATCCCGGCTTTTTTACACTTGTTTTGAAAGGAACAGCAGATTTCATTAACAATTCTTTGACCTGCACAGCAGTCAATGCCGGATATTGAGACCTGATCACTGCTGCAACACCGGCGGCAGCCGGAGAAGCCATACTAGTGCCTTGCAAATATTGGTATTCATTATTTGGTGTAGTAGCATATATTTGTACTCCGGGGGAAAATAAATCTACATTTTTTTTGCCATAATTTGAAAAATTTGCAACCATGTCTTCACCTGGTTTAAATGACAAAGCGCCTATTTCAAGCCAGTTTGGAGCATTGTATTTCTTTTTGAAAATGAATCCTTTTTTTCCAAGGTCATCGTTGGGAAAATTATCCGTGTTGTCATTGTTTAAGCCAGAATTTCCGGCAGCATGAACCAATAATACGTCCTTTTTTTCCGCATACTTTACAGCTTCATCCACTGCTTTTTTATCCCAGGAATAAGCTTTTCCGAAACTCATGTTGATAATACTAGCGCCATTGTCCACTGCATACCTTATGGCATTGGCCACATCTTTGTCTCTTTCATCTCCATCAGGAACGGCTCTTACAGACATGATCTTTACATTTCTGGCAATACCATCGCTGCCTTTGTCATTGCCTACCATTGCCCCAATAATTCCAGCCACGTGTGTCCCATGTAGAGCATCCGGGCCTTCTACGTCATTATTGCCATAATACCTTTCGCTTGAGTTGGAATAATTGTCTTTAACAATTTCCTTTCTAGAGTCATAATCAGGATTGAAAGAGTAGTCTAATTTACTTTGCGCTCCTGACTTTTCTTCAGCCAATATCTCTATCAACGAAGCTTTGAGGTCAGCAATGGTATTTATATCCGGATTTTGGGACATAATCTGCTTAGACACCCCTAGTGCCATAGCCATTTCAGGACTTTCCGTTAAGTTCAATGCCTTGATAGGGTTATCCATTTTCAAAGGTTCAAGCGTAAAAAATTTATCTGCCATTGCGATTTCTATTTGGAGCAGTCCCTTTAAAGCACTTGACTCAAAAGAGGCAATCTGAGCCAAATTATCAGAAGCACTTTTTCTGCTATTTTCTACTTCTTCTTTGTACTTTAAATACTGGGCATACTCTTTTTTCTGTGATTTACTCAATTTTTCAGGATTGGCATTCTCATATTTGTAGCGCATGCTTGAATAGATTCTGGTCACTTCATAAGTTTCGACACCTACATTCTTGCCATCGGGACCACCTATAAAATTCCAACCGTGTACGTCATCAATGTACCCGTTTTTATCATCATCGATATTGTTGTTTGCAATCTCTCCCGGGTTAGTCCATATATTGTCTTTCAAATCCTCGTGTTCTATGTCAACGCCCGAGTCAATTACAGCAACCACCACAGTCTTTCCGGACTTATTTTTCAGCAATTCTTCAAATGCTTTTTTGGCAGAGGTGCCATTGTATCCATTTGCTGCATCTTGATGGTACCAATCTTTTGGGGCTTGCTGAGCAAAAAGACCTACGCTTATGAAAAGAAGTAGTATACTATTTTTGATTTTCATTTTAAACATTTTTTATTAAATTAAACTATATTATTTTCATTTTAGATATTATAATTCCTTTTTACTACTAATGGTGCATTAGGCATTAAAATTGCGCAAATCTAAATTTAAATTGCTATATCTTCACCTGCAAAACATAGATATGTCAATAAAATTAAATTATATTCACAATAACATTTATATTCAAATATTTAATAAATAGATAATAAACTATTTATACATAATATTTATTTATAATATGTAAAATATGCATCTTTTTATTTTCGTTAAATATTATTTAAAATTTTGTTGGACATTACCATTATGCTTCTTAAAACCGTTTTGATTGCCAAATTGTTTTGATAATAAAATATATTTATACATGTAAAATAGTATCTATATAATAATTATATTATATATTTGCAATTTATTATCAACATTATATGTGATGAAATTAGGAATATTGTACTTTTTGTTTTTTTCGTGCCAATTGCTTTTCGGGCAAATAGTACAAGGTGGTTTTGCCATTGGCAAATCAGTATATTGGGGGGACTTGAATGCTCCTGAGTTTTCAGCCAATCTCAACAATAATGGAGGCTTGGCTATTCAGGGCTTTGCCAAATACCATTTCGAAAGAAGAGCAGCTTTGAAAGTAGGTTTACTTTTGGGTAAACTACAGGGCAATGACCAAAATTCTAACCTAGAATGGCAAAAAGAAAGAAATTTAAACTTCTATTCAAGAATTTTCGAACTCTCCGCCATGGGAGAGTACTATTTATTTGGTTTTGATCCTATTTCAAATGAAAAACCTTTTAGCCCCTTTATTACCGCTGGCCTGGGTTTGATTTATTTTGATCCAAAAACTAGTTATAGAGGAGCAGAATACAACCTACAGCCATTAGGAACAGAAGGACAAGGTGCTGCCGGATATAAAGACAAATACAGTAAAATCGCTTTATCCATCCCTTTTGGTGGTGGGGCAATTATTAAGATAAACAGAACAATAAATCTAAGTCTGGATGTTGTAGCCAGAAGAGCATTCACAGATTACCTTGACGATATAAGTGGCAATTATGTCAATTATAATGAACTTAAGTCTTTGAATGGTGAGTTGGCCGCCACTCTTGCAGATAGAACAAATGAATACTTGGGTATCAACGAACCCAAGCAGCGGCCTACTGGTGCGCAAAGAGGAGGTAAGTTTGTTTCAGATTGGTACTTTACGGGTATGGTTGGCTTTAGTTTTTTCTTGTCTGACCCTGAAAATGCCATGAGAAGGAAGTCAAATTATAAATCATCTTGCCCTAAATTTTAACGGTAGTCTAGAGAGGGTCGAACCTTATACTCAATTTCTACTATTGGCGTTTCATATAGTGTGCGTTATTTTGCTTATATTTGCATAAGTAATTTTATACCTTTCGTGCCAAATCCTACTATAGACAAAGCCAGATTAATACTAAAAAAAACATGGGGTTTCGATGCGTTTAGAACACCTCAAGAAGATATCATTCAATCCATATGTGATGGCTTTGACACAATTGCATTACTTCCTACTGGTGGTGGTAAATCTATTTGTTACCAAGTGCCGGCTTTGATTTCATCCGGAAAGGTATTGGTTGTCTCACCGCTTGTATCGCTAATGCTTGATCAGGTAAAAGCGCTTCAAAAAATGGGGGTAAGCGCAAAGGCTTTGCATGGTGGGCTTAAGTCAGAGGAAATAGATATGGTAATGGATAACTTCGTACATGGACCTTTAAAGTTACTTTATATTTCACCGGAACGTATTGACTCAGAGCAATTCCAGGTAAGATTTTATAAGGCTAATGTAAGTTTCATAGCCATAGATGAAGCGCATTGTATTTCACAATGGGGGCATGATTTCAGGCCTAGCTATTTGAAAATTTCTTTGCTAAGAGAATTGAAACCCGATATCCCGGTCATTGCGCTTACTGCTACAGCAACCCCCAAAATTTTAGCTGATATATCAACCCAGCTTTACCTCAAGAATCCTAAAGTTTTCACAAAGAGTTTTGCCCGAAACAACATTTCTTTTAATGTATTGAAATCGGAAGACAAGATGCAAGAATTGCTTAGGATTTTGCATCGGATAAAAGGCTCAGGAATTATCTACATGAGAAGTCGCACAGGGTGCAGCAAAATTGCAGAATTACTCATATCTAAAGGCATTTCAGCTACTGTTTATCATGCCGGTATGCCCCATGATGAGCGAGTAAACAATCAAAACAAATGGATGGCCAATAATGTCAGGGTGATAGTGGCTACCAATGCTTTCGGTATGGGCATTGATAAAAAAGATGTAAGGTTCGTGATACATATGGACATTCCCTCAAGCATTGAAGATTATTATCAGGAAGCCGGAAGGGCCGGTCGGGATGGAGAGGCTGCTTTTGCAATCGCACTGATCAACAATAGCGATGTTCATTCGGCATCTAAAATATTTGATTATTCCTATCCAGATATTGCTGAAATCAAACAAGTTTATATTGCGATTTGCATGCATTTGAAAATAGCTGTTGGCGCCGGTGCAGGGTGCAGTTATTATTTAGACTTTGAAGAATTTTGTGCTATTAATAAAATCAATACGTATAGATTCCAAAGTGTATTGAGGATATTAGAAAAGCAGGGTTGGATTACCTATACAGAAGGGCTAAGAACTCCTCCAAAAATTAGGATTGTGGGCAATGCAAGAGACCTTTATTCGATGTATAAGGAAGACGATGTGAGACACATTTTACTGGTGCTGCTTTTAAGGTCTTATGAAGGTATCTTTGATGAGATGGTTGAGATCAATTTTAAGCAATTGTCTTTGCAGACAAATATTGAAATAGGTCGAATCATTTTTATACTCAAAGTATTGCAGCATGAAGGAGTGCTTTATTTTAATAATGAGACCATGCTTCCTGAAATAATTTTCAACTTGGTAAGACCTGATGAAAAGGAATTTGTCCTGGATGAAAAATCTTTGAATGAAACAAAACTTGAAGCCAGAAAAAGGCTGGATTGCATTGTTGAATATTTTTCCGGTTCTACGTGCAGGCAACTTTTATTGCTCGATTACTTCCATGAAAAGAGCAGTGTCTGCGGCCGATGCGAC
>JAYUTD010000184.1:0-2062 GCA_043755305.1 Saprospiraceae bacterium | reverse complement strand
ATCTACTACCTTTATCACTTGAAAGTCTTTGGCTATCTCACCTGTACACCAGTTGAGTACCACCCATTCTCTCAATATTTTAAAACTATTGGCGCATATGTTGATTCTTTGATCTGTGAAAGTTGCATTTAATTCACACAGGGAAACATTTGGAAAGATTGGATATCCATCAATAGTAGGTGCTCCTGTATCTTCTACATCAGGGTAACCATTGTTGTTTTTATCCCACTCAGGAATGTCATCGCACTCCAATGCCGGAGCTTCTACATCATCTCTATTAAGAGGAAATTCCAAGTCTTCAAAATCAATGGCCAGATAATATACATACCTGATACAAAGCGCTGATTTATTGCCTTTAGCATCAGTCGCCTGATAGGTCAATGTTCTTATAGCAGTGTAGGTAGTATCTTCACAACCATTGTCATCCAACTCGTTAGAAATTAACTTTACCGTTACTGCTCCACCACAATTGTCTGAGGCAGATGGCAACGGGAAAGTCCTGTTGTCATAGCATGTAATGGTCAAGTGAGATGGGCAGTCGATCTTTGGAGCGAGCTTATCCTCAACTTTGATAGCTCCCCAGCAAGAGTTGGCTCCGAGGCTAACTTTTACGGTGAGCGTTTTGTCGATTTGACTACCTGTCACAAATGGTGAACCAGCTATAGGAATGCCATTGGCCCCCATAACTGTGACACTATAAGTACAAGATGGGTCAGTGCCCTGCCCTTCCAACATCATGTCTGGAGTAATTTCTACTCTACAATCATCGTCAAGGGATACTTGCACCAAATTGTTACATGCCAACGGACATTGAGATTGAGCATTTGCATATCCTGTAATAAACAGAATGGCAAATAGAAAGCAAAATTTGATTCTCACCACAAAAGATGCTTTGATGTCGTGTGTTAAATTCTCCAGTTTCATGAGATTTAATCGGTTTTTAGTTTGCAACATAATTGTTTAATATTTCTAAATAATTTTTTTATTCAGTTTCCTAAAGGTTGCTTAGCTAATGTTACATTATAGTGCGAATGTATGTTGGTATCCGTGGGGAACGGTTTGAATATACCTCTATACTAATTCATTTTCTATTGCATATTTAATCAAAGTCATGGTAGTTTTCATACCTAACTTTCTCATAATGTTTTTTCTATGTACTCCTACAGTTTGGTCACTTATATAAAGTTGACTACCTATTTCATCGTTTGACTTGGCCTGTGTTATCAACCTCAATATTTCTTGTTCTCTTTTTGTAAGCCTTTGTCTGATTTGGAACTTGTCTTCAAATCTATTGACTTTATCACTTGGCTTAAAACTGTTTTTAAATATTGAAACAGGAGGCGATAAATAAACCTCACTACCCAAAAAATTTTTGCCTTCCATTACATCAAGAATACAAGATTCAAATTCAGAAAAATCAGCCGTCTTAAGTAAATATCCATCTGCTCCATTTGTCATTGCTTGTTTTACAAATTTATAATCAGCATAATTGGACAGGACAATAATTTTTACTTTTTTGTACTGCTTTTTTAATTTTGTGATGAATTCGATACCGTCTGTTTCTGATAGATTTATATCAATAACAATGACATCTGCATCACCATCAAAAGATTGAGTAAAGTCATCCGTTTTTGTGTATTGTCCCTTTATCTTTATATCAGGATACTTATTGCTGTTTATTAAGCAAGTAATGCCTTGCACAAACATTCTTTGTCTATCTATGAAAATCAGTTTAATTGAATTCATATCTTGTTTGCACTTTTAACATTTGTATAAAATATTCAAATTGTATGCCAAAAACATACTATTTTAAATTATTTCGAATTTACTTTCCAGTAAAATTTTCTTATCCATTGATTTTAAGGCTATTACAAAACCTTTTCTCACTGCATGAAATCCTATTTCTCCTTTTTTATTTATAGCGATAAGCCCAATTTGGTACTCTTCTGTACTGTCTTTATGTTTTACAATCACTCGTTTAATGGCTTCTTCGCAAGCTTCCTGAGGGCTTTTTCCATTTCTCATCAATTCTACTACCAGAAATGCACCAAGCGTTCTTAAT
>JAYUTD010000183.1:0-2062 GCA_043755305.1 Saprospiraceae bacterium | reverse complement strand
CCAAATGCTCCCCCAGAAGCAATGATTAATATAATGCCCCCACCATTTAAAATGGCGGACTGTATAAAAGCACTCAACTCATCTTTACCTGTCCTTTTTTGCCTCACCACGACCCAAAGTGCTACAATAGCACCAAGTAGAATAGCTGTATTTTTATTACCAATGAATTTGGTGATGGAGACAATATTTTGAAAGAATGAACTTTGTATACTCAAATCAGTTTTACTTAAATAAGAGCTCATGAAAGTATCTAAACAAATACAGAACATAGGAATGAGTATGGGCAGCAAAGATATTCCCAAAGGAGGCAATTGAGTAAGATCACGATCTGAGATCTGCTTGATATCAGAAATTTTTGAATCCACACTATCTCTCAATTCGATCGGCATTTTTTTATTCACCCATAAAGAAAATAAATAACCAGATGTAATCGTGAATAAACCGAGAATCACACCACATAGCATCAGGTATATTGTCAGGAATGGCATTAAGTGCTGATCTGGGTTTTAACCCGGTGTATATCGGATTGGCCATCGGTTGTGGATCAAAACTAGTACCGTGGATGAATGATGCAGGTTTTTGGATCATTTGTAAATTAAGTAATCTTTCTGAAAAGGAAGCATTGAAATCAATCACTCCATTATTAGCAGTCATGGGTGTGACCGGACTTATTATTATAATGATAGCCGCTAGAATTTTTCCTATGATATAGTGGAATCGTTTATTGATATTAATTCTATTGAAATGAAAAGAATAAATTTTATCAAAACCTTTGCAGCAGGTGGCATTGGATCTACATGGCTAAATCAAAATGAAAAAACGGCGACCAAGCCGACTAGTTCAATCAAAAAAGTATTGATGAAAGTAGGTTGCCAATCTGGAGGTACTAGTGAAGAAAATTTAATGCTAAAAAGTCGATGTGGTGTTTATAATATTGATGGAGATGCTCCTAAACCCATTCAGGGTAAAGGCTGGGATCTTGAAGATTCACTTAGAAAAAAAGAAGCTTGTGAGAAATATGGAATTAGTTTGGATGCTTATCATTGGCCTTTAAGTGCAGCTGGTATTGACAAACAACAATACCCTAATATCATGCTTGGTAAAAGCCCTGAGCGAGATCGGGAAATAGAAATCCTCCAACAAATGATTACAGTGGCTTCAAAAACAGGCATTAAAGTTTTGAATTATAATACCACTATTTTGAAAGTTGAAAGAACAAATCCTACTCCGGATATCAAACGTGGAAATGTAGAATATAGCACCTGGAACTATCAAGATGCTTTAAAAAATAATGATCAAAGAACCATTGCAGGAGATGTGGATATAGAAGAAATGTTTGATAGAATATCTTATTTACTCGAGCGAGTCTTGCCGGTAGCAGCGGAGTATAAAATGAAACTTGCCAATCACATTGCCGATCCTCCAATGCCTGCGGCGTATAAAGGTATCATGCGTTGGAATAGTCCTGATGTATTTAAAGGGATAAAACGTTTTGCTCAATTAAGCAATAGCCCTTATCACGGATTTAATTTTTGTATAGGTTCTATTGCAGAGGGTCTTCATGATCCAGCTCAGGAAATTTTACCGATCATCAAATGGGTAGGGGAGCGCAATCAGATTTTTAATGTGCACCTCAGAAATATCAAAGGTGGCTTTAATAATTTTCAAGAAGTATATCCGGATAATGGAGTACTTAATTATATGAAATGCATCAGAGCCTTGCGTGATGTAGGCTATGATGGTATGGTGATGCCGGACCATGTACCGCATCATGCTGATCCGAATGCCCACGCACAATCTTTTGCTTTTTGTTATGGCTATATCAAGGCCATCATACAATCTGTCAGTGAGGAAGTTTGATTTGAATAAGTACATGCATGATCAATCATCACGATTGTTTTATATTTAAGAAAATTTAAATGCTCAATTATTTTTTATATGATTCCTCAGAAGAATGGCCCCAGAATTAAAGATGTCCATATCACACCGATAGCTACAGTCGATCCTCCTCTTCTCAATGCTGCAGGTGTACATGCTGCATATGCTTTGCGCACCGTCTTGG
>JAYUTD010000182.1:0-5197 GCA_043755305.1 Saprospiraceae bacterium | reverse complement strand
AAATGAAAGGAAAATAGCTTAATTTGTCTAAGCCTTTCTAACAAATTTTGTAAGAATAACGATAACCTGATCATTTACCCTGCCTTCGATTTGAGCAGCGTTGCCTTCCACGAGATGTATGTTTTTAACAACCGTACCTCTTTTTGCTGCAAAGTTGGCTCCTTTGACATCGAGGTCTTTTATGAGTATTATTGAATCTCCTTTTTCCAGGATTTGACCATTGCTATCTTTGTGTATCGTACCATTATTATTGTAAAGAGCCCACTCCTGCGTCACATCATCAAGGTACATTGAAGAAAGCAAATCCGCAGCCCAATCCTGGTCGCTCAGGTTTTCCAGCATCCTGTAGGACAATACCTGGACAGCAGGTACAGAACTCCACATACTTTCATTGAGACATCTCCAATGATTGGCATCAATTGTATCCGGTTGCATTAACTGTGAGAGACATGTATCACACAATACCACCATATCATCGATAGTATCGCCTGTCTTTGGAGGGACAATGTACTCTCCTATAGCATTGACTGAAGTACAGATTTCACATTTTCCTTCACATCTTTCTAATAGCTTTGTGGATGAAATATTTATCATTTAAACTGTTTTGGTTAAAGGTAGCTAAAATAATTGGCCGATGGTAAGGTTGAATCCAGGTGTTTAAAAATAAAAAGGTTTGAAAATCTTCTTTTCAAACCTTTTTAATAAGTAAATTACTATTGATAAATAATGATTGAATAATTTACACTTTATGTAACTTTGAGTTTCGTCTACTATACATAAAATACACACCCAATCCTACCATCATCCATAGGAATGCCAGCATTAATGTTTTTTGATCGAGTCCTATAATCATAGCCGAACAAATCAATACGCCTAATATTGAAACAAGCCCAACCATTGGTGTTCTAAAAGGCCTCTTGTGGTCAGGATCAGATTTTCTCATTATCCATACTCCGGCACTGACTAATACAAAAGCAAACAAAGTTCCAAAACTAGTCAAATCTCCTGCGACATGGCCAGGCACAAATGCTGCAAAAAGTCCTACGAAAACAAATAAAAGCAAATTTGATTTGTATGGAGTTTTGAATCGAGGATGCAATTCACTAAATATTTTAGGAATCAAACCGTCATTGCTCATTGAATAGAATACCCGGCTTTGGCCCATAAGCATCACCAATATAACTGAAGAAAATCCAGCCAAAATTGCCACGGTTACCGCTTGTGATAACCATTCATACCCGGGCATAAAATTCGATATAGTATAGGCTACTGAAGCTTCTCTTCCCTTTTCAGGATCTACGAAATCTTGCCAATTTGCCACACCTGTCAATACATGGCCAAACAGTATATATAAAATAGTACATATAGCTAGTGATCCGAGTATGCCTATAGGCATATCCCTACTTGGATTTTTTGCTTCCTGCGCTGCAGTGCTTACAGCGTCAAAACCTATGAAAGCAAAAAATACAATGCCGGCACCCCCAAGTACGCCGCCCCAGCCGTGTCTGTTCCAACCGCTGTAATCAGCAATCAATGCTCCACCACTGTCAAATACAGAAGGTGTCCCTTCAGGAATGAGGTATGGAGTATGGTTTGCAGGATTTATAAATTGCCAGCCGAAGAGTATAAACAACAAAACAATGGCTACTTTAACAAATACAATAATTGCGTTGACAAATGCTGATTCCTGTGTTCCTTTAATCAATAAAAGCGTAATTAGTAATAAAATTATCAATGCAGGTGCATTTATTAAGCCTTGATGCAATACCCCTGATGTATCTGTAAAACTTTCAAACGGAGAGTGGCACCATTCATAGGGTATCGTTCCTCCGAGTAATTTATTTAAGTATTCGCTCCATGCAATAGATACAGTAGCTGCTCCAAGAGCGTATTCCATAATTAATGCCCAGCCAATGATCCATGCTACCAACTCACCCATTGTAACATAGCTATATGCGTATGCACTTCCGGATATTGGTATCATAGCGGCAAATTCTGCGTAACACAGCCCTGCGAATAAACAACCGATTGCTGCAATTACAAAGGACAACGTCACTCCCGGACCGGCCGCTTGTCCGGCAGCTGCAGCAGTCCTCACAAATAGACCGGCTCCGATAATAGCACCGACACCTAGCGCAACGAGGTTCATTGCTCCCAGTGTCCTTTTCATTCCTTTTTCAGTATCATTGGCATGTTCCAATAATGCAGTCAATGTTTTTTTTCTCCAAATCGACATAATTCAGTTTTTTATTGGTTTTATTGTTTAGTTATAATAGATTAAATTAAAAATCAAATATAGACTTTTCTCATGTACTCAAATACTTTTTTTAAAGTTAAAATTATAACCTAGTAATTTGATTATTTTGCAGTATAATATTCTGAAAAAACAAAAATTGCGTATTTATTAATAATTCTTCAATGGCAATTTAGTGCATCACTTTACCATTCAGACGTTGTGGTAATAATGCATATTTTATAGTTTAAATTAATTAAAAATGGATTAAATACAATAGACATGGCCAAAATTGGTCTTAAATAGTTTAGGTAGAATTACACTGGAAGGAATACTATGTACGATTCAACCAGACTTTTTTACAGTTCATAGGAATCCTGTTTTTACTAAAAAATTAATCCTTCAACTTTGTGCAAACATTACAAACAAATAAAATGATAAAAACAATTTCAACATTGCTAATATTGCTTACCGGCATTTCCTTATTTTCTCAAAACTCAAATATCAAGGGCTCTATCAAAGATAAAGTATCAGAGGTACCATTGATTGGAGCAATAGTCTCAATGCATGATGGCACGGTGTTAGCCAATGGGGTGCAGACTGATATAGACGGCAATTTTATTTTGACAAACGTAGTTCCAGGAAGGTATCAACTTATCATAGATTACATAGGCTATAAAAGTATTACTATTCCTAATATTCTTGTGACTTCAGGCAAGGAATCTATTGTAGATATTGGGCTCGAGGAAGATGTGATGGTATTGAATGAAGTTGTAGTAAAAGGCACAATAGACAAGGACAAAACAATAAATGAAATGGCAGCCATAAGCGCAAGAACATTTTCATTGGAAGAGGTAAGCAGGTACAGTGGCGGCAGAAATGATGCAAGTCGATTGGTATCTAATTTTGCAGGCGTTGCTACTTCAAATGACAATAGAAACGATATTGTAGTAAGAGGCAACAGCCCGGCAGGTATTTTGTGGCGATTGGAAGGAGTATCTATACCTAATCCCAACCATTTCTCCACATTAGGCACTACTGGCGGACCCGTAAGTGCTCTAAATACCAATTTGCTTAAAAATTCAGACTTTATGACATCGGCTTTTCCTTCTGAATATGGTAATGCTTTATCAGGAGTATTTGATGTAGGATTCAGGTCAGGCAATAAGGATAAGCATGAATTTACAGCTCAGCTGGCAGCTTTCAGCGGCCTGGAAGCAATGGCAGAAGGGCCTATAGGAAAAAAAGGAAACAAATCATACCTAATCAGTTATAGATACAGCTTTGTGCAGCTGGCCAATTCCGTAGGGCTAAAATTTGGAACCAATGCAACACCCAAATACCAGGATTTGAGCTATAGTATTGATCTGGGAAAATCAAAGATCGGCTCGCTAAAATTATTTGGCATTTTAGCCAAGAGTGATATAGAATTTATTGGCAAAGAAATTACTGACGAAGATTTCTTTTCAACCAAAGACCAGGATTCGAGGGCAAAATCCAATATCAATGTTTTTGGCGCGAAACACTCCATTATTTTTAATGACAACAATTATTTAAAAACGACCATTGCTTACTCAACCTCAGGAAATAAGTATAACGAATACAGGTATAAAGATACGAGTTACACTAGCAAAAACTTGTTTACGAAAGTAGATGACAATACACCCAGAATTAGCATTAATAGTTTTTTTAACACAAAATACAATGCATCTTTGAGCAGTAGAATAGGCGTTAATTATGATCAAAGAGCCTTGAATAGCACTGTAGAAAACCGTGAATTCAGGATTGATTTGGACAAGGATGGAATCAATGATTTAATCAAAGTTCGGGACATTGATCAATCTCTTACTACTATAGAACCATATGCTACTTTCAAGTTTAAAGTGGATGATAAGTGGACCGTCATAGGCGGCTTACACGGTATGATTCAAACTTTTAATGACAAGAAAGCTTTGGAGCCACGAGCGAGTATAAGTTACTCTTTAAGCCAAAAGACTACCTTTAATATGGGCTATGGATTACATAGTCAAACCCAACCATTGCCAGTCTTGTTCTTGAAATCATTTGACAACGATGGTCAACTTCGGTCCTTAAATGATAATTTAGATTTGGCAAAAGCCCACCATTTTGTTGTTGGTGTGGACATAATTCCGGCTGACCAATGGAGAATAAAGGTAGAATCGTATTACCAACATTTATTCAATATTGCTGTAGAAAAATATCCTTCTTCATTTTCATTGCTTAATGCCGGAGCAGATTTTGTTTTTCCGCAAGTAGGGGATTTAGCCAATAGCGGCAAAGGTAGAAATTATGGGGTAGAGCTTACTATAGAGAAATTTTTTAGCAATAGGTTTTATGGCTTGCTTACATCTTCAATTTTTCAAAGTAAATATAAAGGAAGCGATGGAATTGAACGAAATACTGCATTTAACAATAAATACGTTTTCAATATGCTTGGAGGCAAAGAGTGGAGCCTGGGATCAAAGTCTGTAATCACAACAGATTTTAAATTTACTTTTGCAGGAGGTCGCTTTACTACACCGGTAAATTTGGAGCAGTCTAAACTCATTAATTCAGAAGTTCTGATAAATGAAAGAGCTTATAGCGAGCAACTGAAAAATTATATGCGACTTGATTTTAAAATAGGTATTCGGATGAACAATAAGGGATTTAGCCAGCAATTTGCTTTGGACTTTCAAAACATTACCAATAATCAAAATATTTTTGCCAAGCGATACAATAGGGTAACGAATAATGTGGACACTTTATACCAAATTGGTTTTTTCCCTGATATTCTTTGGAGGGTTCAATTTTAGTAAAGTTAGATATGGATTACTTACTAAACAAATTATAACGTAGGGGCACTATAATGAGTTTATGCCTCGACAATGATTGAGGGATAATTTGAATAGTATTTTCGTATTACTTATCTTTGATGACAATAAAATAAAATAAAATAAAAAA
>JAYUTD010000181.1:0-2065 GCA_043755305.1 Saprospiraceae bacterium | reverse complement strand
CCTGAACGAACATTCGTTTGCATACAAAACTGGCATATAGCGAGAATGTCTTTGACATAGATGAAGTCTCTGCTTTGGTGTCCATCTGCAATATTGTCTTTATGGGATTTAAACAACTGCATGCTACCTGAAGCTTTTATCTTATTGTAACTATGGAAAATTACAGAAGCCATCCTGTGCTTGTGGTATTCATTGGGGCCATACACATTAAAAAATTTTAATCCGATCCACTTTGGCGGACAATGCGATTGGGCTAAGGCCCAGAGGTCAAACTGTTGCTTGCTCCAGCCATAAGGATTGAGTGGTTGAAGGGCAGGAATTGTAGCATGGTCATCTTCAAATCCGTGCGCACCGTTGCCGTAGGTGGCTGCACTGGAGGCATAGACAAGTGGTATACCATTGTCAGCACATATTTTCCAAATCGATTGAGAATAATGCACATTCAATGTATTGAAAATGTTACTGTCAATTGCTGTAGTATCCGTTCTTGCACCAAGATGATAGACAGCAGTCACTTGTCCTGCATGGTGGATGAACCATTCGATAAAATCTTTTCTGTCTATTTTTTGCAGGTATTTCTTGCCACTCAAGTTCGCTGCTTTGGCGATTGGATTGAAGTCATCCACAATAGCAATGTCATGAATGCCATCCTCATTGAGTTTTGCAAGGAGGCATGAACCGATGAAACCGTATGCACCCGTAATTACTATCATATCAGTGTGAGGTATTTAGTCTTTTGAAAGTCTTATAGTGTATGTAAAGTCAAGGCAAGCCATTACCTTCCCATTTCTTTATAGTAGATCAGGTACCAATCGTTGTCCATTTTGGCAAATCGCCTGATCATTCTAAAATTTCCTGAATTGTCTGAGATTTCTTCTGTGACGATGTCTTGAAAATTTAAAAATGACCGGCTAAATGCACCATTGCTATCATCATAGGTCCTGTGTTTTACCCAGTTTTCTTTCTGCCACTTGAAGTTAGCAGGAATAGTGTCGGTCTCACTTTTCAGTGCCGGTCTGCCCTCCAGAGGAAAGATGATATGCTTCATTTGGTAAGCTGTATCTGTACCAAATTTTTCATAAAACGCTTCAAAATCCGCCGGCATATTGTTGGCTGTTGGCGTCGGATTGTTGTCTGTATTTTCTTTTGTCTTGCACGCGAAGACAAAGATTGACATCATTATAAAAAGTGAAATTTTATTACCCATATCTTAATTAATACTTGTTACATACACCAGTACAAAATTTTCATCGCAAAGAAAATTCAAATCATATGGATAGGCCATATTGTCTTTATAGACGTAGCCTTTGCAAGCTTGGTCTGACAATTCAAAAGGCTCTACATACAATTCTTTTCTGAAGTCAACACTACCTTTGCCATAGGATTTAAACAAACTTTCTTTTGCACCCCAATAAACCATCAATGTCAGCAGATCCTTTTTTTGGTCAAAGTGATCCAGTTCTTTTAACGACATAAACCTGTTTTTTATTTTTTCTATCTTTGGCACGATTACCTGGATATCAATGCCTGTGGTTTTTGGTGAGACAATGGCGGCCGTATATTTTCCTGAATGGCTCAGTGAGATGAATTTGTCTGTACCAATCAGATAAGGCTTGCCAAAGTTGTCTTTTACAGTCGCAAGCCGATAGTTTCTACCCATCAATTTGTGCAATAGGTATCGAGAACCCAGCCATTCCAATTGTTTTCTTTCAGTAATGTCAGTGAGTTCATTTACCTCTTCGTAGTACAATTCCAGATTGCTTTCAAAGAAAGCATTGTCTTCTTCGTGACTCCATACGCCGACAGAAACTCCATTGTCAAGATGATTGGAAAAAATTAATGGCATTTGTGTCTTATATCTAATTTATTTACATTTAACCCAAGCCTGCAATAGCATTGTTTTACATGAAAACAGGGCTGTGCCATTGTCCTATACCCATGCTATTAAAGTCTAATGCAGAATTTGGGATTTTTGTACTTACTTTTGCAGGTACAAACATACAAAAATATTGGCATTCACTCCTATTATAAAACTCACCGGGCACAATTCGTCTGTGTATAGCCT
>JAYUTD010000180.1:0-5205 GCA_043755305.1 Saprospiraceae bacterium | reverse complement strand
GTGGCTGTAATCTAATGTATAGCATTCAGGTAGCACAAACTCAAAAACCAATCGTCCCAATCCTGAGGTCGGCGGAAGAAAAAAAAGAGCCACTTTTTTGTGCTATAAAAAAGACCTTCTTATCGCCAATCCTTTTTGACAATGTCGGCATAAAGACCGCTTTTGTATCTCCTCTGTCAAACAAAGGCGTTCTGGTAACTGTATCATTGCGGTCAATAAAAATAGAGGTAGCTACACAATCTGCAAAGCTGCTGATATACCTTACTCTGGCACCCAGTGGTCTTGCTAGATTGTCTTTGTCATCATTGAATAAGATAGTGGTTCCCTCTTCAGAGGACAAGACCAAGCTAGAATTAAAGAAATTTGTGTTGGCAAATTCTTGTCTTTTTGGAATGACGTGAATTTTTTCGACTTCGCCGGCATTATTGAGGCGCAATGTTATCAGATCTTTTGTGACATAATAGGTCGTAGTGGTGGTCCCGAAGCCATTGTTTCTGTAAAAGTTGCCTCCAAACCGCATATTGTTATTATAATTGGTTCGTGTATAAGTGTAATTTTCCTCCAGGACTACCATGGCTGAGCCATCTTTTTTATAAGACAAATCCAAAAATTTAAAATCGTCCTTCAGGCCTTCTTCGTCCTTGTGAGAACTGGTCTCGTCCTCTTCGTTTAATGCGGCCAATACATCATCTGAGAATACTTTTTTTGATATATTGTAGATACTGTCCATGCCGTTCATCTTGAGGGCAAAGACACCATTGATGTATTTTTTCTTGGTAGTGCTAAATAAGCCCAATACGGCCATTTCTCCATTTTTAAGCGGCTTCATGGCTGCATTTACGACAAAGTCATTTTTGATATCCAGCACAAATTCTTTATAGCCTTCTCCTTCATTACCAGTCACTTTTATCAACTTGAGTTTGTAGGCAGGTCGCTCGTCTTTCTTTGTTTTTTTACTTTCTTTGGCCTTGTCACCTTCGTACTCTTTCACCAATAAATAGGCATTGCCGGCGCTATTGACAGCACTCGACAATATTTCGACTACTTCCTGTGGTCTTTTGAGGCTGATTTTTCTATGCCATACTTCACCGAAATTGATGTTTATGACACTGAGAAATACCTGCATTTTCAGCTTGTCATCATTGTTGTCTACATAAAAGGTAAAAAGCGACTTGCTGGAGTCCTGGGATTGAGTAAAAGTATAGGTGGGCATGTCTTTGCTTTTTTCAAAACTAAACTTACCCAATGTAATGGCATTCTCGACATCTCCATCAAAATTTACAGAAGTGAAATTATACGTAAGCAGATCAGATTTCTTGTCTTTGACCCTAGACAAAAGGCCAATGCTTGATTTCATATTATAAAAATTCAGGGCTTCTTCCTTTTTGTTTTCCGACTCAAGCTCATTGGTAAAAACAAGATTGAATGCATTGTCATATTTGAGTAAGGCAATTTTTGGACTGGACAATGCTGAGGTCTTCAGCGCCTTGAGGTAATGGCCATCTGCTGTGCTCAACACATGGTTGACTATATTGTAGCCGTCGCTTGATAGGATCTTTTCACTCATGGCAATGGTAGGCTTTGACTGACCATATGTCTCATAAAATGAAAAGATACACATCAAAGCAAGAATATGTAAGGGCTTTATCATGATAAAACTTATTGATGTTGCACACAAAATTAATTTTATTATTTACATTTGCGAAATAAAGTATGCCACATTTATGAAAATCAAATTAATATTTTTTGTCCTCGTAAATCTTTTTTTTATCAACAATGCGGATGCCCAAAGGAAAAGACCTAAAAAGAAAGAGGTCAAAACCGAAAACAAAACTGAAGTCATTGTATTTGGAAAAGATGAAGAAGACGAAGATTATTTGCCTACCAAAAGTAAAGACATCATCGTAAAGACCAGCCCGACTTCATTTATATTTGGGCTTGCAGTGATAGAAGTAGAAAAAGAACTTAATGAAACGTTTAGTGCGCAAGTAGGAATAGGCGCTACATTTGATGCTAAAGTGAAGTCCATCCGATCAATTCTGGATGGTGTGGACGAAGTAGAGTTTTCGACGCAGTCACCCAATTGGTTTGACGATATCACTGACAATTATAGTGAAGACCGCACTTCAAAACTGGGTTATATGTTTACCCTGTCGCCTAGAATTTTTTATCAAGGCGACGGTTTTGAAGGTACTTATTTTGCCCCTACTTTCAATTACCTTAGGTACAACTATGAAGTCCCCAAGGTTGTTGAGGGCATAAGATTTTTAGAACGCAGAAAAGATGCTTTTGACACAGAGTCAAAAACCTACAAAGATGTAATGGTCAGGTATGGCAGCCAAAAAATATTTACCCATGTAACCACAGAATTCTTTTTCGGTATCGGTATAAGGTTTATTTCTTCCACCCGGCAAGATATTGGCTATGATACCGTTGGAAACATAGCCAGTACATTTCAGACCAGCTCAATAAGCGATTTCAACTACGAAATAGGTTTGAGGGTTGGGTACCATTTTTGAGGAGTGATTGGCAAATGAAAGAATTTGCGCATTTGGGGATTGGTAAATTAGTGAATAGGATAATTGATAAATGAGACAAATAGCAAAAAGATGATTAAACAAATTTTAGTAACAGCATTTTTTATAACCCACCTTATATCCGCTTTTGGGCAAGAGATGACCAAAGCGCAAAAGAAAATTGTAACTGATTTCATTGACTGCATTAAGAATGACAACAAGAAGAGGTTATTTTCTAAGGTGGCATATCCTTTAACCAGACAATATCCTTTGCCATCGATCAAAAACAAGCAAGCATTTTTGAAAAGGTATGGTGAAGTATTTGATGCCGAGTTGACCGATAGGATTATCCAATCCAATCCCACTAAGGATTGGTCAGCTGTTGGATGGCGGGGCATTATGTTACTAAATGGAGACCTTTGGTTGGATGAGGAAGGTAGATTGATTGCTGTCAATTATGAATCAGAAGCCGAAGCAAAAAATAGAAATGAGCTAATCAAAACCGAAAAGAGCCAGCTTCATCCATCGTTGAGGGACTTCCAATATCCGATTCACATTCTGGAGACTTCAAAATACCGAATAAGGATTGACGGCATGGGAGATGACAGTTACAGGTATGCCTCCTGGAAAATAAAAAGCAAAATGAGTGACAAGCCGGAAATCGTTTTGCTAAATGGAGAAAAAATAGTGGAAGGAAGTGGCGGCAACCATAGCTTTGTATTTGTAAATGATGGATATAAGTACGACTGTGCTATAATTGCCATAGGAGAAGCTGATGCTCCCCCAGCCTACCTTACCATATACAAAGGTGACAAAGAGATCTTGTCACAGAAGGCAGCTATTGTGGTCAAATAAATATTGTATCCATCATTGCTTTAGGTTATCAGAGAGACAATCGATAAAATAAATGCTGGTGCTGTAGCGCCTGCTACTCTTCATGACGTATGTATTCCCAAAATACAATACAGCAATAGGCAGCTATTTGCTTCGAGGCTATATCTATACTATAAAATAGTAACATGAATATAGTAAGTCCGCTGCATTTTATTTTATTGCTTGGGTTTTTTTATTCGGCTGGCTATGCACAAAATACAGGTGAATTGGAGGGGCTTTTGCAATTGAACGATGCTTTGCATCCCTGCATCCAGCCCCAGGAATATAAAAGGTTAGAAAAAGAATGTGCCGATAACAGAAAGCTGCTGGGACTGCCTGATGGCAATCAAAGAAATACCATTACTACTATTTTAAACTGGCCTCTAAAACCGGCGGCCAATCTGCACGACTGCAGTTACTACGTCATCGCTGCCTACGTAGATGAAAACCCGGCAGCCGGACTTGCACAGGACTTCAATTGTGGCTCCAATACTTACGATGGGCATAGAGGCACGGATATATCCACCTGGCCCTATAATTTTATAAAAATGGATAGCAATCTGGTAGAAGTTGTGGCAGCAGCGCCAGGCATGATTATTTCTAAACGGGATGGAGAATACGATAGAAACTGTGTTGGTCCCGGTAGTGCTTTAAATGCAAATTACATTATGATTCAGCATGCAGATGGCTCCACGGCTTTGTACTGGCATATGAAAAGCGGATCTGTAAATCAAAAAAAGATTGGTGAAAGTATACTTGCCGGAGAACACCTGGGCATAGTAGGAAGTTCAGGAAGTTCAGGCGGGCCACACCTTCATTTTGAAATATGGGCAGGTGGCACCATTGAAACACGCATTGATCCATACTTCGGTACTTGCAATACATTAAATGCCGCCTCATGGTGGGCAGCGCAAAAACCTTATGCTGAAACACAGCTGGTCAAAGTATCTGTAAACACGACCGATATAATCATCCCGGCTTGTCCTGCTGCAGAAATACCCAATGAAGCTACCGTATACACTATCCCTTTTCAGGGCTATGGCTTGCCACCAGGCTATGCGAAGTTTTATATATTTATCAGAGAAGAAATAAGTGGTTTAATCGGTACAATGAAAATACTCCGACCGGATGGAAGCACTTACCTCACGTGGACCTATACCAGCGCATCTTCCAATAAAATCAGGTATTGGGCCTGGTCCAAGGTCTTGCCTACTGAGCCGGGTACCTACACGTTTACCGCTGCGTATAATGGCAATACGTGTTCCTCTACTTTTGACATTGTGGCTGCTTCCACTGCCGTGCATGAAGTGAAGCCAACCATACAATTAAGCGCTTACCCCAATCCTTCAAGCGGCCAGTTTACGCTTACGCTGCCGACAGACCATGCTACCATTACAGTCACCAACAGCCTTGGCCGGCAAATACTGAAAACCACAGCAACAGAGATGACGATGCAATTGCAGCTTGAGCTTCAAGACATTTATATTATACATGTTACTACGCAAGAAGGAAGTGCCTCTCAAAAGCTTATTGTCTTGCGGTGAAGATGAATTGCCGGGATATTTTAGTGCACAAAGAGCAGGGTGCGGAGAGCCTTTGATTGGTTCACTTGCCACTTTGTAGCATACCCCGGATTATATGCATGTATAGGCTTGCCAATCAAATACCAGAAGTCAGCAAACCAATTTTAAAGGTCACTAATCCCATGTGACTGGTTAGGAATCCCATGGTCTTGGTGAGGAATCCCATTGTCTTGGTGAGGAATCCCATGGTCTTGGTGAGGAATCCCATGGTCTTGGTGAGGAATCCCATGGTC
>JAYUTD010000179.1:0-5206 GCA_043755305.1 Saprospiraceae bacterium | reverse complement strand
AATCATCCGCAAGTTTCCAATGTCAATTATCCCGGGTTAAAGTCAAGTCCTTACCATGGTACTGCCAATAAGTATTTCAAGAGAGGTTATGGTGGCGTATTGAGTTTTAATATTAAAGGGTCAAAAGAAGATACAAGTATTTTTATCAACAACTTAAGTTTGGTAAGCCACCTGGCCAATGTAGGTGATGCCAAAACATTGATTATACAGCCTTCTGCCACTACTCACCAACAACTTACAGATGCCGAGCAAATAGCTGCAGGGGTAGAACCGAATTTGCTAAGGCTGTCAGTAGGTATCGAGCATATTGAGGACATAAAAGAAGATTTAGAAAATGCATTTATAGCCATTAGAAAAGAAGAAGAAGCATATGCACTCAACTAATATTTTTCATTATCAAGAGAATTTCATATTGGAGTCTGGCCGTATTATGGCCGGATTCCATTTGCAATATTCGATTTTTGGTAAGCCCAATGAAGCTGCAAACAATATAATATGGGTTATACATGCACTTACTGCAAACGACAATCCTATTGAGTGGTGGCCGGGAGTAGTAGGGCCGGGATTGGCAATAGATCCTGAAAAGCACTGTATTGTCTGTGTCAACAATCCAGGGTCGCCCTATGGAAGTATATCTCCATTTTCAGTCAATAAAATTGACAACCAACCTTTTTACCACGATTTTCCAATATTCACCACGAGAGACATTGCAAAGAGTTTTTCCTTATTGCGCAGCTACCTTGGTATTGACCATATTGAGTTATTGGTAGGTGCATCTCTTGGAGGTCAGATCGCTATGGAATGGGCTATTGAGGAACCAACGATATTTAACCAACTCATTTTATTGGCCACCAATGCAAAGCATTCACCTTGGGGAATTGCATTCAATGAGAGCCAACGATTGGCAATTGAAGCAGACAACACATTTAAAGAGAAAAACCCAGAGGCTGGTCAATTGGGGCTTAAGGCAGCCCGTTCTATAGCACTTTTGAGTTATAGAACGGCTATCGGTTACAACTCAACGCAAAAGGACAATAGCGAAAAAATAGATGGGTACAGGTCATCATCTTACCAGCAATACCAGGGCGATAAATTGGTGCAAAGGTTCAATGCCTTTTCTTACTATACACTTACCAAAACCATGGACAGCCACAATGTTGGTAGAGGAAGACCGTCCATAATATCAGCATTGACAAAAATTCAAGCTAAGACCACAATAGTAGGCATCAGTACCGATTTGTTGTTTCCAATAGAGGAGCAACAATTTTTGGCTCAACACATAGAAAATGCAACATTCATTGAGATCTATAGCGAACTTGGACACGATGGCTTCTTGACTGAATCTGAGAAAGTAAGCAAGGTCATTGCTGACGGGCTGGCAGCGATTAAGGAAAATCCGGTAAGTAATGTAACGATACCAAAAGAAAGTTTGGTCTATTTATAATTAAAATTATAGCAATTGTTTCCGGTGTATTTAATTTATATTTCATTTCAACTCAGCACTACCAAACAAAACGGAAAATGACTCACACCATGCCAAAAGGTACTTGTATTTTGTAAAATCTACCGCTTGATTAACTGCAATGGTATATGTTCCATTTTTTGATTTGCTCAATACATCGATATACTCTTTCGCACTTTTATCTGAAGCAAGATAGATGTGGACATCAGGGCCATCGTCTGTTTTAAAATCCTTAAGTTGTATGATGTACTTTGTCTCAGATGATTTCACCACATAGACTTTGCCTGAAGTGCTATGGGCATCAGAAGTAAAACTACCGGTATATATTGCTTTTGAAATGTCCACTTCAAGTGGATCATTGACTGCAGCTGTATCTTTGCTGCATGATTGAAATAAAAAACAACCTGTAAGTAAAGTAAATAATAAATGACGCATGATTGATTAATGATTTTCAGTGTGGAAAATTATATTTATTCTAAAAATTGGTTTTACTATACGATATTGAAAAACCGGGGCTGGCTGGAATGTCATCGGTGCCTGGTAATCCAAAACCTACTGAAAACCAAAGCGTATTGGTAGGTTTTACATAATAGCCAAATTTTAGGGTTGGCGAAAGATACGACTGCGTGGACAGGTAGAGTGAAGTATACTTTGAAGTACCATCATCATGGGTTGATGTACCAATAGATTTTAAGTACTCTAAACCTAGTATAAAGATGTATTTTTTGTCATGAAAGAATTTGCCGATCTGCCAGGCAATAAAATTTCTATTGGTATAGCCATTGTTTCTAAATTCCCTGCCTACCTCAGCTGACGTAAAAAATTTTGCAGCTCCTACACCAATCAAAAATGAAGGTGTAAATGTTGTAGCATCAAATCCTGTCCTAAGGCCTGTTTCTACATCATATTTTGAGACAGGGAGACTTGTTTTCACTTTTGTGGAAATCACTACTCCACCTTTTTGGAACAATCTGCCTGTAAGCCCAAGATTAATATTGGAAAAACCTGCAATAGAACCATCTTTTACATTGGTATCTTTGCCATCGAAACTTGCCGAATACTTGAAGGGTAGCTGTCCACTTAAGGTTAAATAATTGGTTAAACCATATTCTCCATAAAGGGAGAAGCTCATATCCAAAAAACTGCGGTTAAGGGGTAAAACACTCTTTGTTTCCGAATTAATATAGCTATTGTAAAACAATATGGATGAACCTACCTGTGCAAAATACTTGCCTTGGTCTTTGGTCCAGGCCTGTTGACTTAACAATTGGCAAAGGGAAGAAAACAAGACTGCGATGGATAAAAAGTACCTTTTCATTTTAAATATTTTCACAAATATGACAAATAGTTATCACAAAAGCATCACATTTTTACATATCATTTAATTTATTGGCCCTTGCTTAAACCAATTATTTGTTACCTTGCATTAAAATAATATTTCATGAGATTGCATTGCAAACTTCTTTTTTCCTTAATTTTTTATATTGTCTGCACCCAAATGCACGCAAAGGATTTTAGTGGTTTTTTTAACTTTACTTATACCGAATCCTCTGGAAAAGTGGCATTGAAAATAAGAGAATTTGACAAAGAATTTTTATTGGTTAGTTATTATGCCTCCGGCCTGGGTTCAAATGACATAGGATTTGACAGAGGAAAGATTGCTTCTCAAAGGCTTGTATCATTCAAAAGGTTTGGCAATCGGGTTGCATTAATAGAGACCAATCCTTTTTTTAGGGCCAATACTGCAAATGTAAAAGAAAAATTGGCAGCACGCGATGCTTTTGCCTCTTCCATATTATTTACATTTATCATTGAAAATGAAATTGACGGAGTACAGATAGACATTACACCACTACTTACTGAAGATTTAAACAATACTGTCCAAAACCTGAAAGACCAAAAACAAGGCACGTATAAAGTTGACAAAACCAAAAGTTTGATTATTCCGGAAGAAATGTTTGCTTTTCCTAAAAATATTGAATTTGAGTCCTGGATGACATTTATTGGTGAATCTGCAGGTGAATTTATTAAGGCAGTAGCGCCATCTGCAGAAATTTTATCTTTAAGACAGCACACCTCATTTGTAGAGCTTCCCGAATTAGGTTTTAAACCAAGGGCATACCATCCATTTTCCGGTTACATATCTATGCATTACTATGATTATGCCACCGCTATAAATGAGCCTATTGAAAAAAGGTTGATCCAAAGACATAGGCTCGAAAAAAAGGATCCGTACGCAGCCAAAAGTGAGGCGGTAAAGCCAATTGTTTACTACGTAGATCCAGGCTGCCCTGAACCTATAAGATCAGCGCTCATTGAAGGCGCATCCTGGTGGAACCAAGCATTTGAAGCAGCAGGATTTATCGATGCTTTTCAAGTTAAAGTATTGCCAGAAGGTGCCCATCCTTTAGATGTCAGATACAATACCATACAATGGGTGCATCGGAGCACCCGGGGCTGGTCCTATGGATCTACCATTTATGATCCACGCACAGGTGAAATCATCAAAGGACATGTTACACTAGGATCACTTAGGGTGAGACAAGACTTTATGATTGCCCAGGGCTTGCTTTCTATTTACAGCAATAATAATAAAGACGATGGGCCAATGGTCAAAATGGCTCTGGCAAGGTTGAAACAATTGTCTGCACATGAAGTAGGCCATACATTAGGGCTTGCACATAATTTTGCCGCAAGCTACGATGACCGAGCATCGGTAATGGATTATCCGCATCCCAAGGCAGAAATTGACGACCGGGGTAAAATAAATCTTGACAATGCCTATGATGACAAAATAGGCATTTGGGACAAAAGAGCCATTATTTATGGCTATCAAATATTTGTAAATGATGAAGCAAATGCGTTAAGAACTGTGATAAATGACACCAAAAAAATGGAACTAAAATACCTGTCAGATCCTGATGCCAGACCAGATGGTAGTGCAGCATCTGATGCCCATCTTTGGGACAATGGTAAAGATCCGATTGCAGCTTTACAAGATATATTGAAAGTGAGAAAGATTGCTTTAAGTAATTTCGGCTTGAATACAATACCTAATGCAATGCCTTATTCTGAACTTGAAAAAATATTGGTGCCTCTTTATTTTTCTGCAAGGTATCAAATTGAGGCCACATCCAAAATAATAGGCGGGTACAACTATGAATACAGTGTAAAAGGGGATAGTATGATGAAACCTTTCACTTCGGTTGGTATCTCAATACAACAAAAAGCCATTGAATCTTTATTGAATGCAGTAAGCCCTGAAAACTTATTGCTTCCTGATTCTATTGTAAAATTTTTATTGCCTAATGCTTATGGTTACGAATTTTCAAAAGAAAGTTTTAAAAATGAAACTGGCTACGGTTTTGACCAACTTTCAGCAGCCAACTCAGGTATAGACCATGTATTTGGTTTATTGATGCATCCGCAACGATTGGCAAGGATCAACAACCAAGGATTAATGTCCTTGACGGATTACTTTAGTACAATACATAAAATCGTTGCTATACACCCTAAAGCATCACCGGCACAAATCAAATTGTCTATCCTCCGACAGCGAAACTTTGTACATAAACTGATTGGGCTTGCTCAAACCAGTGTGAAGGCAGAAAATGCAAGTGCGGCATACAATTACTTATTTAAAATTAAAACATCTTTATTTGGTTTTAATTCTAAATCTGACAATGAATCACTTTTAATAAAGGAGCATTACAATTACTTAAACTATCTTATGTCAAAAATGGA
>JAYUTD010000178.1:0-5208 GCA_043755305.1 Saprospiraceae bacterium | reverse complement strand
CATTTTGCATGACAATAAAGTTATTGGTGTTATAGATTCAGAACATACAGCCAGAAACTTTTTTACGTCCGAACATTTAAAGGCACTTACAACCATTGCTGCTATCAGTGCCAATAAAATAGCAGAAGCAACTGCTGAAATGCTGGCGAAGGAAAATGAAATAAAAGTACTCGAGATAAACAAAATGCTTGCGGAAAGCCAGTTAATGGCGCTACGGGCCCAAATGAATCCACACTTTGTCTTTAATTGTTTAAACAGCATCCAGGAGTGTATTGTAACTCAAAAGTATGGGGAAGCCAGCAAGTACCTGAATAAGTTTTCAAAACTTTTTCGCATGATACTGAATAACTCTGCGAAAAAAATGGTAACAATCTATGAAGAAAAGAACGTGCTGGAATTGTACCTTGAATTGGAACAAATGCGTTTTGAACAAATTTTCGAATACACTATTCTCGTAGACGATGAGTTAGATGCCAATGAAGTATTGATTCCATCAATGTTAATTCAACCATATGTGGAAAATGCATTATGGCATGGGCTAATGTCCAAAATTGGCGAGCGTAAACTGAGCATTGAATTTAAAATGTTGAGTGAAGATGTTTTTGAATGCGTTATCGATGACACCGGTGTAGGAAGAAAAAAGTCATACCAGATTAAAGCGGAAAGAGGCAACCCTACCAGGCATGAATCAAAAGGATTAAGCATATGTAAAGACCGGCTAGATATTCTGCAAAGACAGGGCTATCACACTGCGTTGCAAATAATTGACAAAGAGGATGAGAAAGGCAATGCTACCGGTACCAAAGTCATCATTGAGTTATCTACAAATTTAGTAAATTAAAATTATTGCCATGATAAAAGTATTGATCCTAGATGATGAATTAAAAGCAAGAAATATTTTGCATCATTATATAGTAAATTTCATGCCGTCCATTTCTGAAATACAATTGTCTTCTTCCGTGGACGATGCTTTGGAAGTTCTTAAAAATTATACGCCGGATATTGTTTTTCTGGATGTAGAGATGCCAAATAAAGACGGCTTTGATTTTTTGGTAGCGTTGAAAAACCCCCCTTTTGATATAATATTTACCACTGCTTACAATCATTATGCCATTCAGGCAATCAAATTCAGCGCATTGGATTATTTGATGAAACCAATTGATCCTGATGAGTTAATAGCTGCTGTGGAAAGATATATTGAAAAGAAAGAAACGGCCGAGCAAAAAAAAGAATTATTTGGAAACCTGATAAAGAATATTGAAAAGACAGATGTAAAAGATTTCAGGGTAGCAGTACCAAGTTCAAAAGGTGTTTTCTTCTTTACCCTGGACGAAGTGATTCGCTTTGAGGCCGATACAAGTTATACACACATACACCTGGTTGGTAAAAGGCCATTTACTGCAAGTAAAACATTAAAGCACTTTGAAGAAATGCTCGATGGCTTTGATTTTATACGCTGTCATAAATCACACCTTATCAATCCACGACACATTACCAGCATCACAAGTGATCATGATTTTATTGGAATGTCTGATGGTTCCAAAGTAGAAATTTCTCGCCGCAAAAAGGAAGAAGTGTTTAAACAGTTAAATATGAGGTAACCGATTGCTTTTTTTCGATTTGATTGCTTAGAAGCTTTATTTTTCTTTCTATTCTATTTTAAAGAGTACTCCGCTTTTCTAAGACTTACCCTAAAACGAGCTGGTCGATCCCCAAGTAACTTGGGGACCGACTTCGACCAAATACCATTACGTGCTATCAATTCCCTTTCAGCCCTCACAATTAAACCTAAAACGGGTTGATCGCTCCAAAGCATCAAAGAGGCATATTCCACATGGTATCAAAATAAGTTATTTCCATTAGGACATATATGAAATTACTTTTGATTAATACAAAAAATTATTGTTTTTAAAATTGAACGCAGTAGTACTGTGGGTTTATAGATATTTGCCTCAAGTCAAAGACATTGAGGCAGCCCTTTGGATAGAGAGGAATTTTTAAGACTTAGGATAGCGGGTATTTTAAGGCCATCAATGCTTAATAAAAAGCCTGCATGATTTTGTACTGGCATATTCTACCAATAAAAGATAGGGTGAAGGTTTTAACTCCGTGATATTGATACTATTTTTTTGTTCGTAAAATTCGTTGCTGATTACCTGTTTTCCATAAATATCAAACACCTTTATAATACGATGACCTTCTTGAATAAAATCCAGGTGAAGTATATCAATGGCAGGATTTGGATAGAGCGAAAATTGTTGACTTGACCATTCTTGCAAGCCACTTGTTTTTGGATTTGCTTCAAATGCTCCAACAGATGGCGGCATGTTAAAGAGATTACCGGTGATATCAAGCACGTCCTTTTCATAGGGCAAGCCAAAGCCAATGGCAGGACTGTTGGCATTGAGCTTGTATAGCGTACCAACGATGATCTGAGGGTTGATAATTTTTTGATTGGATATATTTCCTGGTAGATTGGGTCCTACCCAATTCGCATTCGTGGTTTTAAACCATAGGTTATTTTTAAAAGTAAATGTTTCAGGAGCTGTATTGGGACCAATATTTACTTCAGTAGCCACGGCATTGTCTACAACGACGATATTGTTAAAAAAGGAATTATTGCCGCAAGGGAGAAAGCGAGTGGGATCTACTGTCTCCTGCAAGATGCGAAGCACCCATTTTTTTGGAAATAAAATGGTATTGTTGGATACTTTGATTTGAGTGCAGCCAACATAGGCAATAGGTGCTTCTGAACCTTCAATAACATTGGCTATAACGTTGATGCGTTCAGCCTCTGTTGTGGCATTTTGGGGACGAAAAAATTGCAGGTCAGTACTACCACCGAGGTTCAATGCTCTTGATCCTCCATTTTTAAAATAATTGCGCAAGATGTCTATTTCAAAGCAACCCCCTTTTGCCTGAATGGAATTGCTGCCTTGGTTTTCAAAACTATTGTTGGCAATAAGGCCATAATGACAGCCTACCATGTCGATGCCACTTCCTCCTGCGGAGCCATTCAAAAAAATGCACTGTATGATTTCAAAATAATCGAGGCCTGAAAGCTTGAGTAAATCATTGTTTCCGGTGGCATTGATGTTTTGAAAAGTACAGCGGACAATATGAATGTGATGGGTAGGGGTTTCCAATGAGCCAGCGTCATCGATGTTCATTCCATTTCCGGTCTGACCTTGGATTACAAAACCTTCGATGTGGAGATAACTGCAATCCGAAAATTGTATGCTATTGGACCCACCTTGAATGGTAATGGTTTTGTTTGGTTCTGCCAGCAAATAAATAAAATTTGTGCTTGATCCATTTGTATTGGAAATAGATAGGCCACCTTTAATGGAAGCGTCATGGCACAATATGGTGTCCCCGGCTTTAGCAATAGCGGAGGCTTGTGGAATAGTGGCATAAGGATGGTTTACACCTACATGTAGTGTCTTAGCTATTGCGCCAATGGTAGCCATCATACAGACAGCAGCGGCAAGTGCAAATTTTATCATAGGAAAACTTTTTTCAAATATAACGCATTAATGGATAATGTTTCCGTCAAATTTATAAGACTTTAGTTTTGAACGCGGTTTACTTATGGTTTATTTTTGTTTTATATACTTCATCCAGTGCTTGTTTTAAATCATTGTACTGCTCAAATGCACCAAAATAAAATTTTCTTGCCTGGCCTTTGACGATAATAGTCGCAGGCAAAGCACCATACCACGAAGGATCTATCTTATCTACCCACTCAGAGTAAAAATCATCTCTGAGGTGAATGACCCGGGGCAGTATGTGGTGTTTTGCAATAAATGGCCTTACTCTTGTTTCCGTGTCTTTGATCAGATCAAGGCTTACAAGGTAAATTTTTACAGGCTTGTGTTTCATATTGATTTCAAGCGCATTGAAATGAGGCATCTCTTTAATACAAGGCGGACACGAAGTGGCCCAAAAATTGACTACATAGGTCGTGTCACTGCTATTGAATATTCTAGGCGAGAGCGCATTAAATTTATCTAAAGTGACCAGAGAATAATTGCTTAAACCGACTGTATCAGCAGGCATGACGTCAAGTGTTTTTTTTGCACAAGACATATAGAGGATTAATAAAAATAAAAAGATTATATTCCGATAGTGGAGATTTTGCTTCCTTGTTACTTGCCCCATTGCATTGGTCTTATTGTGTGCATAATAGAAAATACTGTCTTAACGCTGAAGTGCAAAGTTATCACAATATACATTACTATGGATGTAACCTATGTCACAGGTGTAAAACCAATTTCACTTTTTAACAGAAATACCTATACGCAAAAATCGGATTTGTTCTTTTTTAAAACATGCATTTTCTTTGCAGTGGTATTGGATTTTACTTTTTGGTTTGAAAAGGAACAGTAATGCCTACATAAGGAATACCTATAATATCTTCAAAATCATTTGCCCGCATCAATCCAAAGTCAAATGACATTTTTTTGGCAGCAAACCTTGCTCCAAACATAAAAAATCCGTTTTCAAGTTTTGTATCAAAAAAGTTTTCAGAAATAAGAAACATTCTTTTGGACACCCTTAGCAGCCCATTGATGGTAATGTAATTTAACTCATTAAAATCATCGAAATTATCAAAATTAAAACCTCTGCCGTATCCCACTGTAATATTGCCATCTTTGGGACCAAGCGTTATAGAAGCCGAAGGAATGAGGCCGAAATTGTCTCCAAAATTATTGGCAATAACACCAACATTGAACCTTACATTGTGTCCCCCACCAAAATTGTAATTGGCATTTAACCAGACGGGTGTTTTGTCTCCTCCCAATAAAAAAGTAGGTATAATACCCACTCCCATCGAGAATCTGTCTGAAAATCCGTAACCAAGATAATTGAAAAGTATCATACTGTTTTGGTAATAGGCTTCCCCAGCTTTCAATCCATATCCATTGGTATTTACAAAATACTTGGAGAAGTGTACATTTTGCAACACCTGACCACCAAATGCGTCTGCTTCATTGAATTCTGATTGATGTTCAACAATAGATCTTTTGAGGGTGATTTCTCCCAATTCTTTGGTGGAAAGCGTTATCGATTCCTTATTTTCTTTGACAATGGTACCTATATAGGTATTGCCATCTTTTGTTTCGAAAATGTATTTTTTTTGTGTGTTTTGCGCCAGTAATACTAAGTTTGTTAATAAAAAGGCAAATAAAATGGTGATTTTAAAAG
>JAYUTD010000177.1:0-13353 GCA_043755305.1 Saprospiraceae bacterium | reverse complement strand
AAAAGCACTTTCCCTTCACATGATGCCAAATTAATTTCCTGAATTGAATTACCAATCAGAGAAATAGCAGGGATTTTATCCCTCAATTTAAGTTGTGCATCTGAAGATATAGTATTGATAAAAAATAGACAACTTATAAATAAACTGTTAGCCTTAATCATTTTTATATATTAATTGCTAAAATATTAATCCTTTTTTGGGGCTGGTCTATCATATTGGCAGCAGCCATGAAGGTTTTCGTAAACATCGTTTGGTGCTCTGAAATTTTCACTGTCATAACCTACTGCTGCTATCTTTTTGAGGACTTCATCGATTGTAGTTTTTGTACTGTCGATGGTAATACTAGCCATTGCAGTCTCCGCATTCCACACAGTCTTGGAGATGCCTTTTTCATTCGCTGCTTTTTCTATGGTTTTTTTGCACATGCCACAGTTTCCATAAACTTTGACATCCACTTTTTTTAAATTTTTTGTTTGCGCTGAACCAGCTATTGCTGAAACAAAAAGGATCATAATAACAAGGGTGCTTTTGAATATTGTATTCATTTTAATTTTATTTTTTGGTTGAATAATTGTGCTATCGTATCAGCAAATAGCCAAATAGATAGACATTGTTTAACAAAGGTATTAATAGAAAATTTAAAATACTTACAAATTCGAGTCACAAATATCTATGTGAATATATGCTCATTCTAGAATACATAAGTATACAAAACCCAATTGGAAATTGGATTTATTTGATCGCTAACAAAGAAACGATTGGTAAAGAATAGTGAACTGTACTCGATGAATAGGAGGAGGTTTGTACAGATGAAATCCCAATGACTTTTGCTCAATAGGAATTTGAGGCAAGTAATTTATTGTAAAATATTCATTTAAGGTTGAAGTAAGCAATTCTTTGACAGGCGAAACATCAACCATTAGATCTTTAGAAATTACCTCTAATTTATTATAAGTGATTTTGTCTTCGCAGCATGGTTTTTTAGTAATTTTCGCAGATGAATCATCCGTTTTGCGAAAGCCACAAGATCTTTTTGGAGATTTAATATTGCTTTTGGAGCAGCAATTGTTTGATTCTATGAAAAGAGAAAAAGTACTACCATTTTTTTGGCAGATATGCTCATAGACAGGTAAACCTATTGAAGAAATCAATAAGTGCATAGCTAAGAAAATATGGAGTGCTTTTTTAACCATAATAAATCAATCACTTAAACGATAAATTGCTTATAAAAGTTTCATTTTTATTTAATTAAAACATTTTTAGAATAAATAGACCCATTGGATTGAATGGAAACCGCATAATGCCCTAAAATTAGGGATAAAGTAGATACAACCGCTTCTTTTTGTCCGTAACTGTTGTTGAGTATCAATTTTCCTGACATATCATATATTAGAACTCGTTCAATATTTTCATTATTCAAAGAAGAGATATATAACTGCTGATTTAATTGAACAATACTGAATTCTTGATTTTTGTCAACATCTGTGACAGCGGTAGTGTTATTTTCTACAATAAATTGGCCCATCATGCCGTCATCTTCATGGCTTAAAATATGGCAATGATACATATAAGGCATTTCATTGTCGGCAAAGTCTTCGTACTTTATAATAAGTTTGACACTGCCATTCATAGGTGGTATAAGTACTACATCTTTTCTTCCTTTCATGTTTTCAGGTGGTGACTGACCATTAATAGACAACACGTAAAAATGATTGCCATGTATATGAAAAGGATGTGCCATCATGGTTTGATTTGTCAATGTCCAAATCTCTGTATTATTGAGTTTAGTTTTGAAATTGATGACACTCTCGTCAAATTTTACATTGTTGATAAAAAAATTCGTCATACTCATCATAGGCTGAGCAGTAAATCCAATAGATCTATTCGATGTATTTGATTGGGACCAGACTTCGTTAGTAGTTAAAGTATGTGGAAGCTCAAGTACAGGGTTTGTAGTTTTTTCTAATACATGAAATGTCAATACACCAGATGTCTTATTGTCTAATGGACCACCTGTCATACCCATCATGGCAGGTCCTCCAGGATAGCCTGCAGGCAATTCATTGCCAAATGTTTTAAGCATTAAAGTTTTACCTTGTAACTTAGTAAGATCAACGATTATTTCTGCTCTCTCACCTGAACCAAGAGTTAATCTTGTCAAAATTACTGGTTTATTTAACAACCCTGCGTCAGAAGCAATCTGATGAAAAGACATGTTATTGTCAAATCCAAATCTAAATACCCGATGACTTGATGCATTGAGTAAACGCAATCGCACCATTTGAGAAGGCACCTTTAGAGAGCCATTTACAGTACCATTTACGAGAATTGTGTTGTCACTTTCATCTTCTTCAACGATTTGCTTATTATTATCAAAGGTTTGAAATTGGAATATAAGTGGGAAATCATCGACACCATATTTTCTTGGAAGTTTCAAGGCTGCTTCTTCTTCATCACGAACTATAATTAAACCAGCAGCACCTTTGACTACCTGGCTAAGCGTCTTCTTATGCAAGTGTGGATGGTACCAATAAGTACCAGCCTTGTCCATCAATGTAAATTCTGGGGACCAAGTCTCACCTGCTTTGATAGGATTGTGCGGTGATCCATCATTACTAGGAGCGACATGTAGCCCATGCCAATGTGTGGTCGTAGACTCTAATAAGCCATTGGTAACATTTAATTTGACATTTTGACCTTTATTTAAAATAATTGTTTTACCCAAATGATTGCCATTGTAACCATACGTTTTGGTCTTGATCCCTGTAAAAAATTCCTTTTCTCCAGGAGCTATTTTCAAATCAATGACGTCTCCACTTAGAGTGTCAGGTATCGGTATCAGCTGCTGTGCTGAAAGTATGATTAAATGGAAGATAAATATACCAGTAAGAAAAAATGTTTTCATGCTTTGAACTTTAATGGAATATTTAATTCGGCTTACTAAAAGCAGTATTATTGATAAAAGAATTATCCGTCAACGTCTTTAAAAACGCCACTAAATCTGCTTTGTTTTGAGGCTCCAATTTCAGACCGCCAGGTTGCAAATTGTACTGCAATAATATATCCGCTGTGGCGGAATTTTTTACATGGTCCGCATAATGATCTACTACTTCTTCTAAAGTTTTAAATCTGCCATTGTGCATATAAGGAGCAGTTAGTGCAATATTTCTTAGGGAAGGTGTAAGAAACTTGGCTTTATCTTCAAGCAAATTGGTTACTTTTTGTCTACCTAGATCTTTCTGGTTCACCTCTTCATCCAAGCCATTGTTCATGTACTCGTCATTGGTAAAATTTGGTCCAGCATGACAGTGAAAGCACTCTGCCCCTTTGGTTTTACCTGTAGGGTCAAACTCTGCAAAGAATAGCTTTCTACCTCTTTCTTCTGATTCTGTATACGTTGCTTTTCCAGCCTGAACCTGATCGAATTTGGAATCATTGGATACAATCGAAAACATAAATTGCTCCAATGCCAAGGATAGGTTTTTGTCGTCAATGGTACCATTTGAAAAAGCTCTTTTGAATTGATCTACATATTTTTGACTTGCTTTGAGTTTGGCGATTACATTAGGCAAAGTTTCATTCATTTCCAATGCATCTTGTATGGGTTTTAATGCCTGGTCTCTAAGCTTGGGAGCTCTTCCGTCCCAAAAGAAACCATTTTGATGCCAAGCCATATTGAATACTGGCATTGCCTGACGGCCGCCAAGTTTTCCCTCTACGCCTTTGCTAAATTGGTTCATATCAGAAAAGCCATCTTTCTGCACATGGCAAGTCGCACAAGCTTGCGTATTGTCTTTGGAAAGCAAGGTTTCATAAAACACCATTCTACCCAGTTTTACACCTTCTAATGTAAGTATATTATCAGTTGGAAGATCAGGAGTAGGCAACGCTCCATAGTTGAAATTATAAGTAGTACCGTCAAATTTTATGGGCTCAATGATAGGATCTTCATCGCATGACCATACCATGATGGCACTAAAAATTAAAAGGATGAATGCTATGTTTTTATTCATTTTTGAATATTTTGTTATTTATAAATTCGTAATCTGTAAGTGTTTTTAAAAAAGCAAGTAGAGCAGATTTCTCCTCTTTGGTCAATTGCAAAGATCTTACCAAATTGCTTTTATTTACATGGTTGGCTACATTATCGCTGTAGTGTTCTATGACGCCTTCCAAGGTAGTAATAGAACCATCGTGCATATAAGGTGCAGTTAATTCTATATTTCTAAGGCTTGGCACTTTAAACCTTGCATCGTCACTATCTAAACCTGTCAATCGCTTTCTACCTTCATCTTGATAGTGTTCATAAAGTCCATTGTTTTCAAATCCCTGGTTGGTAAACAAAATGCTGCCATGGCATCTGCTGCAATTGGTTTTTTCACTAAAGAATAAATCTTTACCCTGGCTTTCAATAGCAGTTAATTTTAGTTTATCATTGATGGCTTTATCATACTTAGCATTGCCACTTATCAATGTTCGTTCAAAAGCTGCGATGGAACGTGTGATTACAAAAGGGTCTATTTCTCTATTGAATGCACTTTTGGCTAAGTTGACATATTCTTTGTCGTTTTTAATTTTTTTGACAATGACGAGCATATTATCGTCAAATTCATTGTGTTCCTGGATGGGCACTAAAATTTGTTGTTCTAAAGTGGGAATGCCACCTTCCCGCAATAAAGCTTTTTGGTAAACCACATTAGCTAATGAAGGCGAATTGCGTGTACCAAGTCTTTTTTCTACACCAAGACTTAATGCTACGTCATCAGAAAATGCCAAAGAAGGATTGTGGCAAGATGCACAACTAATAGTGCCATCTCTTGACAAGATGGGATCGTAAAATAGTTTTCTACCAAATGCTACTTTTAGCTCAGTGGGGAAACTATCTTGAGGCATATCCGGTATTGGAAAATGAGAAGGAACAAAATCCAAATAGTTGAATTTTGTTCCTTCCATATCTTTCACACAAGAATACAAGCTCAAGATTGTTAAAACCAACAATAAAGCAAAGTATCTTTTCATGTATGAAATTGGCATCATTATTACTAGTAGATAAAGATTTGCTTACTTACCTTTTTGTTATTTGAATCCAATGAAATAAAATAATTTCCTGTCAACACGTTATTTAATTCCACAATTAAAGTATTTGCATCCGTTGACTTAGATTGCATCAATTGTCCTGAATTGTTGTAAATGTTTAAGTGTTTTTCACCACTTTCAGCATTAAACTCAATGGTAAGGTTACGATTGCTTTGGGTAATTTTTGCTACGGTTTCAAAAGGCACATTTTCTGTGGCAGAAAGCAACAACGGCGTCATAAATCCTCCTAATGCCGCATTGGTAAGCATGGTTTTATTCATTGCAGCACTGCCATGTTGGATAAGATTTCCAGTCATGCCCATTTTAGTGAATAGTTTGGCGTAATCAAGATTTACTATCATAGGATCTGAATCTACATGGTGACTAGCAGTCATATCAAGTAAAGCTCTAAACAATAAGGCATCTCCAAGGCTATGGAATTGAAACTCTGTCTCTGGAATACCATCCCCGCTGTTGTCCACCATACCTTCTATTGCCATGAATCGGTAACCACTTGCCCAACCCCAATGCATAGATGGATCCTTAAGACCTAATGGATGGGTTTCCGGGTATAATGAAGGGTCGGCATGGTTTTTATTTTTGTCAATACCGCAATACATCTTGATTTTCTTAAAATTCATTGAACCTGGGAATTGTCCAACAGTGTGAATTTTGTCTTTGTTATTGGCATTGACAAGGATGTAGGAATCAACTACATTCATAGAATCTGTATCAGTAGTGAAAAGAGAAAAGTTGGTCAAGTAAAATTCAGCCCTTGTAATTTTAACTGCTTTTCCATTTGGAATAGAGAAGACGGTCTTGTTTAATTCTAATTGTTCACCATTGACCATGTGATTGAATTTTAAAGACAATGTTTTTTCTTGTCCAAATGATGTGAATGTCATCATTAATGAAAGTGAGAAAAGTAAAATTTTTGATTTCATTTTAATGTAATTGTTTGTTTGAAAAAAGTAATTTTATATATGTGAATCTATTAATTTTTGGCTTGCAAGGTACTGGTATATTTAATTTCATTCTTGATAATTTCAATCTTTATTAAACTGGTAAGTGATACTAGCATTTATTGAATATTGAGGCATCCAGCTTGAATTTAGCCTATTGTGGTAGGCATTGAATTCGGGATTAAGTCCTATTGCAAGGCTTTTAGTCAGATTGAATTCTGTGGAGAGGCCCAAAATCACTGAAGGTAAAAAATTGGAATGACTAACGCTGGAAATAGTAGGGTCGAAATCATGATTGAAGCATAAATCTTTGCAAGTCTCACTAAAATGGTGAATTGTATTTGTTGATTCAGATGAAACTGTAAATGCTGTCCCCGCTTTGGCAAAAAGTGTAATTTTGTCTGTGTTAAACAATCTTCTTTCTATTGTAAAAGGGATTTGCCATTTTGTTGTTTTTCTGCCAATCGACATTTCTATATTAAATATATCATCAAGATTAGATGCATTTGGAATCTCTTCATAAAGCCTCAAACTTACCTGAGACTTGCTTTGACCATCATTAATCGAATACAAATATTCATATTGTTTTACTTCACCATTGCCAGGATTGAGTAATCTGCCATTTGCTGCGTTGATAGATGCGGAATGCTCAGTTGTATATTCGATTTGTGACCTTTGCAATCCTATGCCAAATCTCCAATTGTTATTTTTTTGATATAACACATTGAGTCCAAGATTGAATCCAATTTTAGCAGAACTAATGTTTTCAATAAATGCTGCATGCCCATGTACACTGCTTTCTTTAGCCGTCTTGAATATAGACCCAAGTGCAATTCTTGCTGAAATTTTTGTGTTGCTTTTTATAATAGGATCAGCAGGAAAAATAAAAATAGGTAGGTTAAGAGATTCAGCCCATGTATTATTAGTAACTTGAAGATTATTGAGAGTAGGTAAAAATCTAAGCCGATCTATGAATGGTCTATTATAATGTACATTATAGTCAAGGCCACCATCTTCATTAAGGTCGGTGTTGTTTTTCATGGCATGATTCACAGATAAATTATTACTTACCGTATATGAATATTGATGTACATTATCACCTGAGTTTTGTATATCGTATGCAGATTTATTTACAGTATTCCTTGATGAAATTGTTGAAAACAACGATTCAGTATGATTGAAAACAATTTTTGAAGCATCGTGCCTACTCTCAATTACATTTTTAGATATTGCATCTGTTTTCAATTTTTCAATTTTGTTTTTTGTTTCAATATTTTGATTATTTGCTTGCTCTAAATTGGTTGAAGGGCTTGTATTTATGATTATAGCAGGCTTTTTAAAAGCGTAGATATTTAGCTGATCCACCACTTTATGATCAGAACTTGAAGCATTGGTTGCCAGATATATGAGAGAAAATAAGACCGCTGAAGCGAGTGAAAGCCAAAGAAATAGATACTGTCTTTTCCTGGTTTTTTTCTGATTCAATCCCAATAAAATATTTTGCCAGTCTCCCTGCGCATAGGAATTGTCAGGCTGCAAGCCATCTAATTTGCGAGAATATTCCTTAAAGAATTGATTTTCAGACATATTATAATTATAATGCTAAGATGTAACCCATTACTATACTATTCAAGAAAAAGTAACAATTGGTTGCCTGACAAGAGGATTTTATAAAAAAAATTAAAAATCAATTGTATTTTCCCATTTGTGGTGTAAAAAAGGAGTAATATGGGAAGGAATCTTATAAAAAAATTACACGAGGTTTTTAAAAGTTTGCAATTTTAGAATAGATATTTTTCGGAATGAAGTCACAAAACTAAAAATCTAGCTTTCTCTATCAATTGCCTTAGCTTTGCCCGGGCCTTTGATAAATTTGATTTTGAAGTACCTATAGTAATGCCTAAATTTTCTGCTATTTCATTGTGACTAAACCCTTCTAATGCGTATAAATTGAGTACCATTCTATAAGCTGGGGGCAATTGTTGTGTCAGTTGCAGTACTTCCTCTGAGGACAAATCCTCAAAGTGAGCAAGTGTGTCTTCTCCAATTTCGTTCATACTTTCGTCTAGTGCAATCGGATTTATTTTATTGATGTTTCTTTGGTAGTGGTTGATGGCAGATCGAACTACTATGACTCTAAACCAAGTGGTAAATGGCTTAGAAGTATTGTAGGATTTTAGCGCTTGAAAAGTTTTAAGAAATGCATCGTTCAATATTTCTCTAGCATCTTCTATAGAATTGCTGTAGGCCAAGACAATTTTCAAACCATAGGAATAGTACTCATCATACAGCAGCTTTTGACAAGTTCTATCACCATTGATGCAACCTCGAATTAGGTTTTTAAAATCCATATATATTCTAAAAATATTATGTCAACTGCTCTACATTTTAAAATTTGAAAAGTATTATTGAATCAATCAAACAATAGAGCTCCTCGCAATAAAATGAATAACAGTATTAATTTTTTATGGTTTCTACCACTTTGCCGCATGAAAGCATTTCATTGCCATAATAAGGGTTTTTTACAGCCTTTTCTTTGCTCAGCCAATTGGCACCTTTACCATCATTGGCCATAGGACAAAATTGATAATAAACATCGGTATTATATTTTGCCGCTTTTATCAAATCATACATGTTTTTTGATAATGTGATGAAGCTACTTCGCTGTTTTTTTACATCTTTTGATATTGAGATGGACTCACTATCAGCCATTAATTTCTTATAAACTTTCATCCATACCATATGTTCTTCGGCGCCTAAGCTCTCCATTTTTACAGCTTTGATAAAGGCAAGTAGTTCATTGGCTTTCAATGCAGCGGCATTTGCATCTGTTTTTACCAGAGCATCTTTTAATCCAAAGTAACTATCAAACAAGGCTTTTAAATATTTCGCATCAGATTTCATTAGTTCCGATTTTTGCACTGTGGCCTTGTTGCCGGCGGAGGAAGATTGGCTGGTCTTCTTAGGGTTTGCATTAGAGGTTGTCGCAGCGCTTTTTTCTGTTACTTTGTCTTTTTTACTATCGGTTGTGGCATCAGGTGCTGTGTGCTGACTGTGTGATGGTTGAGCCGAAGCATCGCTTACTTGGCCTGCCTTACTCTCTGATGCGGGCATTTCAGCCGGTGGATTGAGGTCACTGGTCGTGGAAACGGTAATCGGCTGATCCTCCAAATTAGTATCCTCTGTCAACGCATTATTTTCAATAGGTGCAACAGTTTTCACTGCTATTTTTTTAACTCTATCGTACTGACAGCATTTGTGCAGATTGGCGTACACATCATCAGGCGCAAGAAAGCTGTCGCTGTCATAACCAGCCAAAGCTATTCTTTTGAGGATTTCTTCACGGTTGGTTTTTGTTTTGTTGTAAGTCAAAGTAGCGATTTTGGTTTCCTCATTCCATTCCACTTTTGCCACTTTGGCAATAGAGCCTGCGGCTTCAATTTTTGATTTACACATACCGCAATTTCCATAAATTTTGACTGATTCCGAGGTACTGTTTTTGATTTGCCCATAGCAAGCAGGCATAATGAGCATACTGGCTATAGCCACCATAGTTATGAATAATTTCATTTGTAAAGATTTATTATAATTGAAATAAAATAATTTTAAAAGCAGGTAGAGTCGCTTAGGAGTGGACAGACCTGTGGCTGCAAAACAAGTGTGTTAGCTTATTTTGGGAATGAGCCATATGGTTAGATAAGCTGAAGAGACAAAGCTTTGGGTATATTTTTTTTCAAGTTTGTCCTTTACCGATAAAGAAAAATTGGCGTCTAATTCAATAAATGAAGTAACTCCTGCATGAAAAGAGACGATGTTGCATTTACAAGAGGTGTTCCCACATTCTCCGCCACATCCGCTATGGTTATGGCTATTCCCTTTTTTGGAGTCACAACAAATTTTTGCGTGGTTACCATTTTTCTTACAACATGATTCTTCGGTATTGGACACCTTTGATCCACATGCATGTATCTCACTTGGAAAAGCAAGCAGTCCCAAAGTCAAAATGAAAAACCAAATGAAAATCTTATTTGACATGATATCTTAAATACAAATATATACTTTAATTGTTTGATTTATGGCAATTTTAATCATCCTAAAGAAAAAAAAAGCATGATTTCTATCCAATTTATACTTTTTTAGGTCCGGTTAAAGCAAGAAGATAATTTTGGTATTGAATGAAAAAAAACCAAAAACCACAGAGCCGGTTTTAATTATAAGTTAATTAAATTCTAACTATTGCCGAAAATGAGGCATTCCTTCCGTCAGATGGCCATATGCCAGGGCCTGGATAAAACAATGGCCTTTTCGTGAAGTATTGGTTGTCTGCAAGGTTTGCAATGCTGGCTTTAAGTTCAATATTATTTGAAATCTTATAAGAAATATTGATGTCAAAGGTGGCATAAGATGGAACCAATCCTACTGCTCCTGAAGCATTTGGGGCAACAGTATTCAAAGCATCAGCAAAAGTAGATGAAGTATAGCTGTACAGTACCGTACAACTTGCTTTGCGGAATTGCACAGTCAATCCATTTCTTGAAATAATATTGGGTACACTTTCGATTTTATTTCCAGAAATGTCAATGTTTGTGTTCCCTGATTTTAGCTTTCCGGAAGTATATTGGCCATTCATGTAAGAAGTCGAGGTAAACACATTAATTTGAATGTATTTACTTGCAGCAAGATTATATTGAACAAAGAGCTCAATGCCTTTGGTTGCAGAATTGCCAATGTTTGTCCGATAGGTATAGAACGCACCCAAATCATCTGTTAATGCAATGGTGCCAAATCTATTGTTGTATTGCAACAAGAAGACAGTAATGTCCCACTGAAATTGGCTTAGTTTACCTCTGCATCCCAACTCTGCATTATAGCCATTGGCGTCTTTGATATTTGGGTCAATTTTTTCAAAAGTGGACCCAGGAACTATGTCCTTGAATATCATAGGTCTGTACGTCTGGGAGATGCCGCCATAAAGTTCAACTGCTCTTTGGGGTTTGTACAGAAAGCCAGCTCCAAACAGCGTAAAATTGTGGTTAATGGACACCGGTATTGCATTCTCCGGGTAATATACAATTCGGCCGCTCATCTTGCTTTTTCCTATTTCTACCCTTGCTCCAAAATTGACGGACAAGTTTTCAAGGATGGCCGCATTGTGCTCAGCAAACAGAGCCAGATTATCGGTTTTGAAATGCATGTCTCTGCCCCATTGAGGATCGACCAATGCAAGGTTGTAATCACCACCTGGGCTTCCTTTGCCAAGTTGGTTTCTGTGCAAGTCGTTGTCCATTCGCTGGATACCCGCTACAGTGGTGTGCTTTTTATGTGCCAAATTGTACTGTCCAATAAATCTTAATTCCTGGGTATAACTATTGAAACGATCTATGTCTACTTGTCGATTATTGAAACTGCCTATGGCTGTGTTGATAGTATCTTTTATGGACGCTACTTTATCGTAGAGTACACTGTTTCTGGAGCCAATGACAGCTGAGGAGGTAAATTGAATTTTAGTCTGATCCGTTAGCTGCCATTTGATGGTAATTGATGGAATGTTGATTGTTGGACTATAATAGTTTCTGCCTCTGGTTGCCTGGGTAGGATCAATCTTAAACATGGCATCGGTCAGCGGACCAGGCAAGCGGAACAAGTAAGTCGATCTTGCCCACTCAGCACGAAAAGAGAACTTTTCTGAAGCATTATAGCTTATCACTACTCCTTCTGCGTTGTAATTTGTGTGTTCATTTGTACGGTATCCATTTCTGCTTCTTACTGAGTGGTAAGCATAATATTTGATCTTTTTAAAAGTGCCTCCTACTGCATTGAACGTGCTTTTCAATTGGTAAGAACCCAAGGTATTGAAACTTTCAAAACTGAATGGTTTTGTAGCACTGCCTTCCTTCGTCACATAATTAAGCATACCACCAAATTGGGCGCCATATTGAAGTGACCCGGTTCCTCTGACAAGTTCTATTTTTTCAACGCTTTCCAGTGGAATGCTGTAATGGCTTGCTGGGTATGCATACATGTCTGAATTGGTCAGCACACCATCTTTGCGTATATTGAATTCCCAGCCTCTGTGTGGATCCAGACCACGGGCTGCAATATTCATTTGATTGCCACCATCCATGTCATAAACAAATATACCCGGTACTTTTGCGAAAAGTTGCCTGCAGGTTTTCTGGGTTATGTTTGCATCGATTTGAGAAAGGGAAACTACTTCGTTTTTTTTGCCGGCATGTATATAAGTACCTTCAATAGGATTTAATCTGCTGATAGTGTTTCTCACACTTGTAGTTTGCACTGTAACGGTTGGCAATGCTCTTATCTGAGAAGTATCCACATCTTGCGCATTGGCTTTAATAGCACAAAAGAGCAGCCCGTTTAGAACAAAAGAAACCTTGGTCATTATTTATAAAGATGTTTTATTAAGCGATTCTACCAGTAAATCACAAAAGTAAAATATGCACCCTTAAATTTGAGCAATGTCCTTGATTTTAATGGAACTTTAATAATTTTCTTCCCTTTCACCATTGGCAATGGGAGCAGAGATTATTTTTTAATAGAATTAATTACAATACAAAATAAGGTCAAACCATTGTCTTAAAAAAAAAGATATAGCTATAATCATTGACTAAAGCTATATCTAAATAATTTATATAAAATTTCTGTCTTTACTTCGCTTGAGCCATAAATGCGGCCATACCAGTAGTATCTATATTGCCCTGTATGGACCAGGCAAAATCTAACTTAAGCATTCCGTTAAAAATAGGGTCACTCATACTTACATAAGCATCACCACTATAAGGTGTGCCGTTGCTTGGGTTGCTTGGGTCATACGCGGCATAGACGTGGCAACTCATGCAATTGGTTCTTACACCCACATTTGTAAGAATAGTATCGCCCTTATTGACTACGTAGCTATTGCTGCCTGTAAAAACTCCCTGATTGAAACCAGCCTCAAGGTATGGATTGAATCCTATGACCGGATTACCTACAGATTTGCCGCCAGTATATGGTTGATCAGGATAAACCATAGTATAAGCTACTGTCATTGCATAATGAGATGCGGCTCCTTTTAGAAATGACAAAGGCCTTGCAGCAGCAATTGCTTTGGAACTAGGGGCCGGTGGATTGTTGGCGTCAGGTGCCCACCAGAAAGTCTGCCAAGTCCATCTTTCTACCTCACGGGTAGTAACATGCATGGCAACTAAGATGGCAATGTCTCCAACCTGTGCCTGTATACCAAATTCTTTGTTGTAGTAATAAATGTCTTCATCATTCAATGTATAATTGATAAAATCACTGACATTGTAAGTAG